>JBBQLF010000116.1:0-10035 GCA_038327695.1 Bryobacterales bacterium | reverse complement strand
TTCGGCCCCCGCCGCACCCAGTTCGGCTTTTGCCGCCACCAAGTTCCAACTGCTGCGCAGATCATCTTCTGGGTGACAACCGTTTTTGCTGCAACCAGTTGCGGCTACACGTAGATGGCGGATTCTGACGGTCGCAACTGCAGGATTTAGGTTTATCAAACGTCGGTTCTGAATATCGCGGAAGTTGGGCTAGTGCCTCAGGGCGAAGTGCGGCCCTCGCTTCCATTGAGTCAGAACAGAGAGGCCCGCGAAGCCAGGGTCTCCTCAGCGCACCAACCAGACCGTCAGGCCGGCGGCGTACATCGCCCCGAATCCGATGGCCACCTGGTTGCCGAAGACCCTGCCGCCTTTCCGATAGGCGATGATCGCCTTGAGTACCGCGTTGGAGCCCAGGGCGATCAGCAGCGCCGCCACTGCCGCTTGCTGCACGGTCTTGCCGTCGCGCAACATGCCGCTGAGCGTAAATGCGATGGCATCCACATCCACCGAACCGCCCGCCACGCTGGACAGATACAAGCCGGCCTCGCCGAACTGGTCTGCCGCGCCGCGCGCGATCAGGCGGACCAGCGCGAACAGGAGGCCGAATTGAATGGCCGGGGTGAGGCGAAACGTGTTGCGAATCACAATCGGATCGGTTGGCTCGGCGCTTTGCAGTCTCCTGCGGGACAGCAGAAGCGTGAGCACGAAGCCGGCCACCGTCATCGCGGCGAGTTCCGGCCAGCAGGAGGGGCCGAGGACGCCGCCGGTGATCCAAAGCAGGGCCAATACGCGTGGGAACTGGATCGTGTTGGCGAGCACTGTGGCGAGCGCCAGTTCCGTCACGCGGTTCGGTTCCTCCGCGGCCTGTCCGGCAAACGCCGCGGTGGCCGCGGTGGTGGAGCCGATACCGCCCAGAATCGCGGTGAGGCGCAGCCCTTGGGATTGGCCGAGGAACTTCTGGAGAAAGTAGCCCAGGTAGGAGATGGAACAAACCAGGATGACAAAGATCCAGACGCGTTTCGGATTGAAGAACTCGTAGGGCCCGAATCCGCGGTCCGGCAACACCGGCAGGATGACAAAGACGACAGCCAGAAAGCGAAGGGTATCGAAGTACTCCCTGTCCGTCAGCGTCTCGCGGAAAAACTTCTGGAGGGAGGCCCGGGTCTCCAGGAAGAGCGCCAGGATGACGGTCAGCGCGATGGCCAGCGGAGCGCCCGCGGCCAGGCCCGGAGTGGCGGTGAGCACGCACAGAAGGAACGTCACCACGCCGACGATCTCCGTGGTGATGCCCGTGCGGCCCGGCGTTTGGGCGCGGAACAGAAGAAGCAGTGCAGTGATGCCCAGCAGGGCGGCCACGGTGATGAGAGGCTGGCCCAGCAGTCCGCACAGTCCGCCGGCGAGGCCGATGCTGATGAAGTCGCGCAGACCGGCGCGGCGCTCGGCCTGGCCCGATTCGCGCTCAATGCCGACAATCAGGCCGATCAGGAGAGACTCGCCCATCGCGATCCAGGCCTGAGGCAGTTGTTCCACGATTCCTCGCTTTGTCCGCAGCCGCTGCCGGACCGCAGATTCTCCCTACCGGGAACGCTCCTCCCGTGCGGCGCTCGCCGCCTTCATCAGAGTCTTCTGGCGGTCCTTTTCGAGCTTGATCAGCTCAGACCGGCGGCGTTCCTTGATGCTCTCGTCGATCTTGTGCCAGAACTTGCGGACGTAGTCCGCCGCCGAAATCAGCGCGAACAACATAGTGCCCCAAAGGGCAATCGTCGCCAGCGGCGCCAGCCAGGGCTGCTCCACCGCGGCCAGGATCAGGGCGATGGCCAGTACCTGCGTGACCATCTTGGTCTTGCCGAGTTCGGAGGCCTTGATGGTGTAGCCTTCGCTGGCCGCAATACTGCGCAGTCCGGAGACGGCAAACTCCCGGCCGATGATGAGGACAGCGATCCAGCCGGGCACGCGATGGACCTGGACGAGCGAGATCAGGGCGGCTGAGATGAGCAATTTGTCGGCGATGGGGTCCAGGAGCATGCCGACGGTGGTGATCTGGTTCCAGCGGCGGGCCAGGTAGCCATCCAGAAGGTCCGTGAAAGCGGCGACGAGGAAGATGAGGAGGGCGGCATGCTCGTTGCTCAGCAGCGAGCCGAACACCACGTAGGAAGCGTCGTCCTGCACCAGGACCGCCACCAGGAGCGGCACGAAAAAAATGCGGAGGAGCGTGAGCGCGTTCGGGATGTTCATCGGCCCTCCCTCAAGATAAACCAAACTGTCATTGTGGAAAAGACGAATCTGTAAGTATATGAAAAATAGATGCCTTCACAGCTGGCCCTTTGGTTATTCACATAGATTTCCACAGGCGGCCAGTTAGTCGACACGGTAGGCGGCCACGCGCCGCAGCACTGAGGCGGGGACCTCGGCGGCGATCTCGCAGAAGGCCTCGGTATAGTCCTGCCGGGTGACGCGGGCGAACTCGTGCAGCAGGTGGACTGAGCCGAGATCGTGCAAGGGGAAGCGGAACAGCGCGGATTCGACCGGATCGGCTGGCAGGATCTCGTCAATCAGAGCGTAGAGGCGGTCCAATCCCTCGCCGGAACGGGCCGACATGGTGACACAGGGGACGCCGCCGGATTCGCCGGAAAGGCGGCGTGCGAGGGCGGCGCGCTCTGCTTCCGGGCAGTTTAGGGCGTCAATTTTGTTCAAAACGAGCACTTGTGGAGCGTTTTCGGCACCGATTTCGTGCAAAACGCGACGTACTTGGGAGCAGTGGGCTGACGCCGCAGGCGCCGATGCGTCCACCACGTGGAGCAGCAGAGACGCCTCGGTGACCTCCTCCAGCGTGGCGCGGAAGGCCTGGACGAGCGAAGTGGGCAGCTGGCGGATGAAGCCCACGGTGTCGCTGAGGAGCACGCGGCGGCGGGAGGGGAGTTGCACCTGCCGGACGGTAGGATCGAGCGTGGCGAACATGCGCGCGTCCGTGAGGACTGAGGCGCCCGTGAGCCGGTTGAACAGCGTGGACTTGCCGGCATTGGTGTAGCCGACCAGCGCCAGGTTCATCAGCGGGACGGCCTGGCGCAGGCGGCGCTGGACGCCGCGAGAGCCGCGGACGGCGCTGAGATCCTGCTGGATCTTCTTGATCTTGTGGTGGATGCGGCGGCGGTCGGTTTCGAGTTTGGTCTCACCCGGGCCGCGCGTACCGATGCCGCCACCGAGGCGGGACATGGCTGCTCCGTGGCCGGTGAGGCGGGGGAGCAGATAATTGAGTTGCGCGAGTTCGACCTGGAGTTGGCCCTCGCGGGTCCGGGCGCGGTGGGCGAAGATGTCAAGGATCAACTGGGTGCGGTCCACGACCTTGCAGCCGAGCGCTTTTTCCAGGTTGCGCTGCTGGGAGCCACCCAGTTCATGGTCCACCAGCGCGACGTCCACGGCGAGGGACTGGACCAGTGCTTTGAGCTCTGCGATCTTGCCGGAGCCGAGAAGCGTGGTCTGGTCAAAGGAGGCACGCTGCTGGAGCACCCGGTCTACCACTTCGGCGCCCGCGCTTTCGGCGAGAGCGGCGAGTTCCTCCAGGGACTCGGCCGGATCGGGCGCATCGGCTTCCCTGCTCCGGCCTGTCAGCTCGACGGCCAGTAAGATGGCCCGTTCACGCGTGGATGGCTTCAACGCGAGCCTCAGCCCTCCTCCGGCTCGCCGCCAGGCTGGGCCGGGAGTCCGGGCGCACCGGAGGGCCCGGCGGCGGTAGCCGAAAGGCCCAAACCGGCATAAACCGGCCTGGCGACGACCACCGTGGAGATGGCGTGTTTGAAAATCAACTGTTCCTGGTTGTTAGTCTCCAGGATCACGGAGTATTTATCGAAGCTCTTGATACGCCCGGAGAGCTTGACCCCGCTCATCAGGTAGATGGTCAGGAATGTCTTTTCTTTCCGGGCGTTGTTCAGAAAGGCTTCCTGAATGTTTTGCGCCTGCTTATCCATACCTGGCCTCTTTGGGCCCAACGGGGCTTTTCTTGTTTCTTCCATCATTTGTTTGCCCCTCCCTTCTTCATCACCAAGGCATATTGCCAAATTCAAACAGCCAGCGGCAGCGCGCTCCGAGCGGAACCCGATCCCGCGGTGAGCCGGACAACCAGCGGCTGTCCAGCATGAGTACTGCCAATGAGTGTAATCCCGAATGCTCTCTCCGGGCAAGTGCTTCATGCATAACGGGATTGCGGTACATTCGCTAGTGATGGTCAACGCCGAAAAACTAGGCTGGCGCGTGTCGCTAATCAGCATCGCTGTGAGCGGCGGGCTGGCCGTGGCGAAGCTGGTGATCGGGTGGATGGCGGGTTCGAACGCGGTGATGGCGGACGGCGTGGAGAGCGTGGGAGACGTGGTGGCGTCCGGGTTCATTCTGTTTGGCCTGTGGGTGGCGGCGCGGCCCCCGGACGAGAATCATCCGTACGGGCACGGGCGGTTTGAGACGCTGACCGGTTTGGCGGTAGGGATCGGTTTGGCGATCGTGGGCATACTCATCTCCTGGCGGTCTTTGCAGGAGATCGGCGCGTATCACACGCCGCCCAAGCTCTATGCGATTTGGCCGCTCATGGCGTCGATAGTACTGAAAGCCATCCTCTCCACCTATAAGTTCAAGGTGGGGCGGCAGATCGGCAGTTCGGCACTGCGGGCCGATGCGTGGAACGATACCGTAGACATTCTCTCCGGGAGCGTGGCGTTGGTAGCGGTGGGCTTAACGCTCTACGATCCTTCCCGTTTTCTGGCGGCGGACCACTATGGCGGGGGGGCGGTGGGGCTGATCGTCGTCGTTCTAGGCATCCAGGTGATCCGCGAGACCGGGATGACGCTGATGGACACCATGCCGGACGAGGGCAGCATCGTAGAGATTCGCACGTCGGCGCTGCGGGTGCCGGGTGCGCTGGAGGTCGAAAAGTGCTTTGCCCGCAAGACCGGGCTGCGCTATCACGTGGATCTGCACCTGGAGGTGGATCCGAAGCTGACCGTTCTGGAAGGGCACTCGATTGCGGAAGAGGTGCGCCATCAGGTGAAACGGGATCTGGAGTGGGTGGCGGACGTGCTGGTGCATGTGGAGCCCCACGGAGGCTGCGGCTATCATGGAAAACATTGAAATCGCCAGGCTGCTGGCGGAGACGGCAGACCTGATGGAGATTGGCGGCGAGGACGGGTTCCGGATTCGGAGCTACCGCAATGCGGCCAGCGCGATTGAGAGCTATCCGGAGAGCGTCGCCGGGGTTGTGGCCGACCCGGCGCGGAAGGTGACCGACATTGCAGGCGTTGGCAAGGGGATTGCGGAGGCGCTGAAGGAGATTGTGGCGCGCGGGTCGTTTGCCCGGCGCGACGAGATGCTGGAGCGCTACCCGCCCACGGCGCTGGAGATGCTGCGGATTCAGGGGTTGGGGCCGAAGACGGTGCGGACGCTGTGGGAGCACTTCCGGGTGAGTACCTTGGAGGATCTGGAGCGGTTGTGCCGGGAGCACAAGCTACAGGACCTGCCCCGCATGGGCGCCAAACTGGAAGACAAGATCCTGAAGGGAATCAGCCACTACCGGCAGGGCGCCGGCCGGTTCCTGGTGAACTATGCGACGGCCGCGGCGGCGGAGTTGGTGGCTTATCTGGCAGAGACGCCGGGCGTGGAGCAGGTGACGCCAGCAGGGAGCCTCAGACGGGCCAAGGAGACGGTGGGAGACCTGGACCTGCTGGTGGCCGGCGAGGGCGCAGCGGCGGCTCTGGATCGATTTGTGGCCCATCCCAGGGTGCATGACGTGCTCGGTCACGGCGGGAACAAGGCGAGTGCGCGGTTCGGGCTGGAGGGCTTGCAGGTGGACGTGCGAGCGGTGCCGCGGGAGAGCTTTGGCGCGGCGTTACAGTACTTCTCCGGCAGCAAGGAACACAACGTGGCGCTGCGGCAGCGGGCGCAACGGATGGGCCTGACGCTGAATGAATACGGGCTGTTCCGGGTGGATGACGAGTCGCGGGTAGCTGGCGAGACGGAGGAGGAGGTCTACGGCGCGTTAGGCCTGGCCTGGATCCCGCCGGAGTTGCGCGAGAATCAGGGCGAGATTGAGGCAGCGGCGGCGGGCGGGCTGCCGGAGTTAATCGAACTCGACGCCATGCGCGGCGACCTGCACATGCATACGCGGGAAAGCGATGGACGGGCGACTCTGGAGGAGATGGCCTCCGCCGCGCAGGCCTTGGGCTATGAGTACATCGCCGTGACGGACCATTCCAAGGCGCTGGCGATGGCCAACGGGTTGGATGAGCGGCGGGCGGTGGAGTTTGCGGCGCAGGTCCGCGAGTTCAACAAGGAAGAGCGTGGAATCCGGGTGTTTTCGGGTCTGGAGTGCGACATTCTGCGCGACGGGCGGATGGACTTGAGCGAGGACGCACTGGCAGAGTTGGATTTCGTGGTGGCCAGCGTGCATGGGTATATGAACCTGGAGACGGCCGAGATGACGGACCGGCTGCTGCGCGCCATGGAGAGCCCGTCCGTTCATGCGCTGGGTCATCCGACGGGGCGGGTGCTGCTGCACCGCGAGGCGTATACCTATGACTTCGACCGCGTGGCTGCAGATGCCGCGCGGCGGGGGATCTGGATGGAGATCAACGCCAGTCCGGAGCGGCTGGATCTGAGCGCGGCGCTGATCCGGCGGGCCAAGGCGTTGGGCGTGCGGTTTACCATCTCGACCGACGCGCACCACCCCAAGCACTTGGCGAACATGCGGTACGGGGTGGCGATGGCGCGGCGCGGCTGGCTGACGCGCGAAGATGTGATGAATACGAGGCCGGCGGCGGAGTTCGCGGCCGCCAAACGGAGAGCATAAATGGCAATGAAGCTGATTTCGTCTGTCGAGGTGTTGAAGACGCGGGTGTTCCGGGTGACCGAGGATCATGCGGTGGATCCGGATGGATTTGAGATCCGGCGCGCGATCGTGCAGCACAACGGCTCGGCCGTCATGATGGCGGTGGACCCATTGAACCGGCTGTTATTGGTCCGGCAATACCGGCTGCCGGCGCGGAAGTATCTTTGGGAACTGCCGGCCGGGCGGATTGACGATGGCGAGACGGCGCTGAAGGCTGCCAAACGGGAGTTGATCGAAGAGACCGGCTACCGGGCGAAGAAGTGGACGAAGCTGGCGCATTTCTTCCCGAGCCCGGGTTTCCTGACCGAAACGATGACCATCTATGTGGCGCAGGAGTTGACGGCGGGGCCGGCGGCGCCGATGGACGATGAGCGGATCGAATGCCAATGGTTCCACCTGCATGAAGTGGAGACGATGATTGAAAAGGGGCAGGTGCAGGACGCCAAGACGCTGATCGGATGGGCGCTGTGGCGGTTGCGGGGCAAAGCGGCCGTTCGGCCCGGAACTGGCAGATTCATGCGGCGCTCCAACTCCTGAAAACGGGGCTCGCCGCGGAGTGATTTGAGAGCTGGAATCCGGTGGATCCACGGCATCCAGCCCCAGCGGACCTTGTAGGCCTCTTCCAGCCATCGCAATGCTTCATCCTTGTCACCCAGGGCGGCATGAAGCTCGGCCAGACCCCAAGTATGAATCGGAAGAGGGTCCTTGGCGATCTCAGCCGCGATCTTTCGCGCCTGGTCCTTTCGGCCACTCAGCGCATAGGCGCGGCCAAGCGTCCATTTCCACGCGGGGTCCAGGGCAGTGGCCTTTTGACTCGCAGCAATGGCTTCTGAATACGGTCCGGCATCGGCATAAATCTCGTCCAGAACCCAATAACCATACGCGAAGCCGGGAGCCAACTCGGCAGATTTCCTGGCTTCTTCGATCCCCTTCCCGTACTGCCCCAGAGTCCAGTATTGGTAGGCAAGATCCGCAGTCCAGAGCGGGGTCAGTGGATCCAGTTCCTGCGCACGCCTCATCTCCGGGATGGCTTGCGCATCGCCAGTCAGAAGCAGAGCCCAGGAGTAGGTGCGGTGGGCCTCGGCTAAGTTCGGGTTGAGCTCAATTGAGCGCCGGAAGGCCTGTATTATGCCGGCCCAGTCGCCCCATTCGCTGAAGAGTTTTACTTCCGCCATAGCCTCGTGGGCTTCGGCCAGCGTTTCATCCAGTTCCAGCGCCTTGAGAGCCGCCGCTTTAGCCAGTTGGAAGGCGTCCGGCGGTGGCCTATCGCTGTGGCCGAGCAAGTCGTAAGCCATCGCCAGCATGGCGTATGGCAGAGGATGGGACGGATCCTTCTCAATCGCCTGACGGTAGTAAGCCAGCCCTTTTTCGACTCCCTCGGGGGTGAGCTTGTGCACATAAAACTTCCCCTTCAGATACGCCTCGTGCGCCTCCGGGTTGACGGGCCGGGCACTCGCCAGCCGGGCCCGGTCGTTCGGAGTGAGCTGGATCTTCAGTTCCCTGGTAATCGCCGTCACAATCTCGCCCTGCATGGTCAACACGTCTCGAAGGTCCCGCTCGTAGCGGTCGGCCCACATCTGCGCACCCGTGGCCACTTTGATGAGCTGAGCCGTGATGCGGACGTGGCCGCCGTCCCCTTGCACCGCTCCGGTCATGATGGCGTTCACGCCCAGTTCCCGAGCGATCTGCTGCACTGGCATATCGGTCTTGCGGCAGCTCATCACGGAGGCGCGAGCAGTGACGCGCCGCAAGCCGCCCAGCTTGGCGAGATCCGGGATCAGGGCTTCGTGCATTCCTTCGGCGAGGTAGTCCTGCTCGGCGCTGCCGGAGAGATTGGCGAATGGCAGGACGGCGAGGGAGTCAAACTTCGCCGTGGTCACGCCACCCGGCAGCCACCTCCGCACGTCACCTATATTGAGCGCCATGACAGCGGCCGTCACGGCGGAAGCCAGCACCAGCCAGCGCCGGCGCCCAATGTTGTGTTGACAATTTCTGACAATCAGATAGTCTGAAGCTATGGCAAGCAAAGCCGCCACCACCACACGGGAACCCATTGGACGCATAGGCATGCGGCGCCAGGTGGTTATCCCTCGGCCCATCTTCGAGCAGCTCAACATGCGCGAGGGGGACTTTGTGGCCTTCACCAAGCAAGCGGACGGCGTGCTCGTGAAACTTAAACGTCTCGTTGATCCGGACGAAGTCCTTACACCCGCCGAGGCCAAGCAAGTCCGCCACGCGATGAAGCAGATGAAAGAAGGGCGATTCAAACTCTGGCGCGATGTCAAAGTTGAATTGGACCGTTAGACTTTCGGACGATGCCCACACGTTCCTGGACGGCTTGCCACAGAAAGCCCGCCGGCAGATAAACCGCAGTATCGGCCAGCTTGAAGAGGACTCATCCCGCGGGAGAGTGAAACTCCTCAAAGGTGAAGAGTGGGCAGGCTGCCACAGCAAACGCGCCGGAGACTACCGGATCATCTATGCCCTGAAACACGACCAGCGTTTCGTTGACGTGCTGTGGATTCTGCGGCGCTCAGAGAAGACCTACCGCTGAAACAGCAAATTCAGATTCCAATTTGGAAGCTCAAAAACGATCGGCAGTGTCATTCTGACGCAAAACAGCACTTAGGAGACAGATGGCTACCCTGCTCTCCGGTGCCGCCGGCGCAGATAGGCGCGAGGGAGAAAATACAAAACCACGGCTCCGAGGCCCACCGCGAGACCGTATAGCACGAGGGTCCACAACACCGGTATCACCACGAGCAAAGGGCCGCCGATGAACTCGAATATGAGGTACCCGAGGACAGCCACCCAGAAGAGATGGATCGTAGTTGGCCAGGCAGCGTTCGATCACGACTCTCAGCGCCGCCGGCACCTGAGACGGCAAGGGCTTCGGCGGCTGGTTCAGGATCGCCGAACTCAAGTCAAACCCGGTATGCCCGTGGAACTGCCGCACACCCCCGGCCATCTCGTACAGCACCACGCCCAAGGCCCAGATGTCGCTCCGCGCATCAGCGGGCTGGCCCCGCAGTTGTTCTGGAGCCATGTAGGCCAGCGTGCCCGGTACGGCGCCCGGCTCCGTCAGCTCAGTCAGCGTGGTGGTGCCGGCCGGCCCTTCCCCTGGCACTCGTTTGGCCAAGCCGAAGTCCAGCACCTTGGCCTGATGGGCGACAATTAGAAAGCGCCTC
>JBBQLF010000115.1:0-10045 GCA_038327695.1 Bryobacterales bacterium | reverse complement strand
GAAACGGATCTCCATCGTCTTCTGCGGGTCCACGCCGGTTGCCGGACAAACCACGGGCCGCAGCAACAGCGAAACAAACAGATGCGCGCCCTTGGCCTGGTCGCTCGTGAACGGCAGAGTCAGCAGGTCATCCGGCGGCTGGAGGGCAACGGCCAGGAACCGCGCGAAGGCCGCCTTGGGTACTTCCTTCTTGTCGGCCGGCACCGGCAAGCCGCCCTCTACAATGTGGAACAGGCCATGCGTGGTCCGCCGGTCACTCCTGGGATTGTGCAGCACGCCCTGCGGCACGCGGTAGGAGTTCAGCAGCGGCGAAGCGAACCGGTCTCCGGTGGCTGGCAATGAGACGGCACGCGCCATGCCGGGGCGGTCCAACGCAAACGAGCGAGCGGGCAGGCGGGGCGCGCCGCCAGGGCACTCCGTTGCCAGGCAGGCGTCGAGGAACGTCTGAATTCGTGTATCGGCAGGGCACATTTGCCCCCCGAGCAACTGGTCTTTCTGGTAGTAGTTGCGGAGCAGCGGTCCGGCAATCTCCAGGAATTCCGGGTCGCTGGTACTCTCACTGACGGCCTGCCCGAGCGAGGCCAATTTCAGATTGATGTAGCGGATCAGGTGGTCGTTGTTTTCGCCCATTACTTATCTTATAGCACCGCCGGCCGGGGGCTTCCGCCTCGGAAGCGGAACGAAAAAAGATTGGCGTCTTTCAGCACAAACCGCAGGCGAACCACGCGGCCGGCAAGCCCAGCCAAATCGGGACCACCCTGCCAGCGATAGATCCGCTCAACCTCGTCGCCCGTCAGTTCCAGCGCTTCCGGCAGGGTGTAGCCGGCAATGGCCTGCCCGGCTTCGTCCTGGAGTTCCACGCGCACGCTGCCCGGCGCGGAGGTAGAGTAGTTCAGCTCCAGACGGGCACCGTCGAAGAGCAAGGGCCGGGTCAACATCTCGCCGCCGCCATAGCCGGCGTGCGCCGAGGCCAGGCCATCCAGACGCAACTCGTAGCGGCGCAGATGGGCCGTGGGCTGGCCGTAGTTGCGGTTTACGTAAAACGACATCGTGCCCGGCCCGGTCTGCACCAGATTCAGCGCCGGGTAGTTCGAACGCGATACCCAGTTTTCCAGGCCAGGCCCCGGCCGGAGGAACGCCTCCAGAAAGGTGCGTGTATAGCGGTGGCCGCCCCGGGATGAGACCAGAACTGCGTCGGAGCAATCCTGGTAGTACTTCGGATCCACGCCCACTGCCCGCTCCTGCTCCTCGCTCAGCACCTACCGGCCGGGCACAAAGCGTGCGCAAATGCCGATGTAGTGATGCGGGGCGCGAAAGTACGGCGACGTCTGATTGGTGTACAGATGCTCGGGCGGCGCGCCGCCGTAGTCCATCTCCTCGCCCTCGCTCCAGTGCAGGAAATCGGCACTGGTGGCGCGGGAAACCCAGCGGTAGTTCACCGCGCCAATCTTCTTCCACGTGCGGTAGTAAAGCACGTACCGGCTCTCGCTGGTGGACCAGAAGGCGATGTTCTGGGAGTCGAGCGCAAACGCGTCCGGTGGCGGAAAGACCGGATTTTTCCTCAGGCGCGACCAGCGCACACCGTCGGCTGAAACATAGGCCATCAGGCCGGACTTGCTCACTCCGGCCAGAGCTTTGTAGCGCTGAGCGGGCGGTGCGTCCGGGCACGCGTCAACAAACGGACTGAAGTTGTGGGAAAACGGCGGCTCGCCCGCCAGAATGACGTTGTTCTCCCGGGCGCCCATCACGTCGAAAAGGCCCAGCGCCGGCTTGGTCCAGTTAATGCCGTCGGCCGATTCGGCGTAGCAGGTCACCTCGCCGGCGTTGCCATCCTGGCCCGGCGCGGGCACGCCGCGATAGTAGGCACGGCACCGCCCGCGCTCCTGCAGCAGCGTCGTGTAGGCGCAGAAGGCGCCCTCCCACGGCTTGTCCAACTGGAACGCGATGCCGGCGTCAATCGGAGCCGCCAGGCGCAGCGTCACTCCGCGCAGAGAGGCTATCAGCGCATCGTCCACCATCAGCTCGCGCCGCGAACCGATCTGAACCGGCGCCGGGCCGGCCGCCCGCGGCGCGGACACAAACGGAGCTCCGAGGATCTGCCCGAAGCTCCGTCGCGTCAGCACCATGGCTGCGCTCTAGTCTGCCTGTTTGGCCGGCTTGGCCGCGGGCTTGAAGACTTGCCCGCGCAGCGACATCTCGCCGATGCGAATCGCGTCCAGCGCCTGTGTCAGCACCCGCAACTCTTCGCCCGGCGCGTGGAAGCCCACCGAGTTTTCCGCCTCCACCAGATCGATGAAGAACTGGCCTTTGCGCTGTCCCGCCCACGCCGCCTTCAACTGGTCATTGGTGGCGCCGGACTCCTTGGCCTTCTTGATCTCTTCAATCAGATCCATCAGAGCGTCCATGGCCGTGTTGCGGGCTTGCAGGAACCGGGTCTGGATCTGCTCCACCCGGTCCTTCATCTCCGCTTCGGAGAAGTGATGGCACCCCTGGCACGCGCGGTTGATGTTGAGCATCGGGCTTTGCACGTGGTGGTCGGAGATCTTCATCCCGCCCTCCCGCTTGTACGCCATGTGGCAATCGGCGCAGGCCACGCCGGAGCGCGCGTGAATGCCCTGGCTGTAGAACTCAAACTCCGGATGCTGCGCCTTCAACACGCCCGCGCCCGTCTCCTTGTGCGTGAAGTCCACGTGCTTCACTTCCTGGTAGTAGTCGTACATGTTCTCGGCCTTCAGGCCCTTATGCCACGGAAACGTCAGGCGCTTCTCCGGCCCTTTGAAATAGTACTCCACGTGGCACTGCCCGCAGACGAAACTGCGCATCTCCTGGGCGGACGCCATCGTATTCGGATCGTAGTTCGGGATCCCCTGGCCCGCCTTGAGATTCCTGATTCCTTCCAGGAAACCCGGCTTTGTGATTCGCAATGACATGGTATTCGGATCGTGACAATCGATGCACGCCACCGGGTGCTTCACCATCTTGGTGGCTTCCAGGTAGGGCATGTGGTTCATCTTGTCAAAGCCCGCCATCAGATCTCCATTGCCCAGCTTTTTCATGGCCACGTACGTGGAAGCGTGGCAGTTCAGGCACGTGCCCGGCTGCTTGAACTCGGTCACCCGCCTGGTGTAGCGCTGATCGTCGAGCATGTAGGCGTGACCGCGCTCCTCGCGGAAATCCACGGAAAACGGGTAGCCCGCCCACATCCGCTTCAACCGCGTGTCCAGTTCGATCTTCTCCTGCGAAACCACGTCGCGCGGATCGGCCTGGGTCGGGTTCCGCTTCAACGCCTCGCTGCCGCCATAGCGCGTCCGCTGCATGTCCACGGTCCGCTTGTAGGCGTCGTACTGCATCGGGAAGTTGCGCCCCCAGACTGCCGGATCCTCCGTCTCGTCGGTGATTTCGACCACTCGGAAGAACGGGTTCTTCGCCTCTTGTTTGTGCTCGAAAATGTTGACCAACAGCGCAGTGATGCCCACCGTTAACACGGCGGTCACAAGAACCGCGATCACTAGCTTTTTGTTTGAAGATTGCTCAGCCATATTGATATCGACTTCCTAATGGGCGTGACCTACGTTGCGATGGCAGGTGGTGCACGAGACCTTGTCGTTCTGGTGGCGGGAGGCCCGGATTCCGGACGTGATCTCCTCGTGGCACTTCATGCACGCCTCTTCGGCCACCTTGTGGTTTCTGGCGGTGATGACAATGCCGTCCGGAAATCGCCCGCTGGTGAAGGCCAGCGAGTGGTTGACTCCGTTCATCGCCTTCGTCAGGTATTTCGGAATGAACCCGTGCGGAGTATGGCAGTCGTTGCAGACGGCTGCCATACGATGACTCGATTTGAGCCAACCGCTGTATTGGTCCTGCATGACATGGCAGTTGGCGCACGCCTTCGGGTCGTCCGTCATGTAGGACGCCCCCTTGGCGTAGCCAAACGTGTAGACGCCCAGCCCGATCAGCAGCCCAAGCGGGATACCGAGCAGAACTGGCGCGATGATGCCTTTCTCTTTCATTTAGGTTGAGTTTACCGGAGTTCGCGCGCGCGTGCTGTGACCGGAGTCACCGCTCCCTGGTTTGGGCCCTGTTAGTCTGAAAACTGATACTACAATGCTACTTCGCCGATCCCTTCTTCTTTGCCTGGCCGCTACGCTTTGGGCCGCCGATCCGGCGCCGCTAAAGCCCGGTTCCGTCACCGTCACCGGCAGCCTGCGCACGCGCCTTGAATTGTGGGACTACTTCCAGGGCAATGCCGATAACAGCTACGCCTTCTCCGGCAACACATTCAAGCTCAGTTTTGCCCAGTCTCTGAAGAAGATCGATTGGCAACTGGAGTTGGAGGCGCCATTTCTTCTCGGGCTCCCTTCCAGCGCCATCGCGCCGGCGCCGCAACTCCAGCTCGGCCTCGGCGGCAATTACTACGCCGCCAACAAGAACCACAAAAACGCCGGCATGCTCTTCCCCAAGCAGGGCTATGTGCGTTTCAAGAATCTGTTCGGCGGCGCCAATCAGAGTATCCGGCTGGGCCGCTTTGAGTGGATGGACGGCGCCGAGGCCACGCCGAAGGACGCCACGCTGGCCGCTCTCAAGCGCGACCGCATCAACCAGCGCCTGATCGGCCCCTTCGGCTGGTCGAACGCGGGCCGGAGTTTTGACGGCTTCCACTACACGGCCAACACCCGCAAGAGCCGCCTCAACTACACCGTCGTGAGCGCCCTGCCCACGCGCGGCGCGTTTCAAGTGGATGGCTGGGGCAACCTGAAGGTTGGCTTCGTCTACGGCTCCATGACGGGCCAGGTGGGCCAGGGCAGGAGCGCCGGCGAGTGGCGCGCCCTCGCCGTCTACTACCAGGACTGGCGGCACGTGCTCAAAACCGACAACCGGCCGTCCGCCATCCGCCAGCGCGACTTCAATAATGTTCGCGTCGGTACATATGGCGGCCACTACATCCACAAGTGGGACACCTCCGCCGGCGCCGTCGACATCATGCTTTGGGGCGTCCTGCAGAACGGCAAATGGGGCCGCCAGAACCACGCCGCCGGAGCGTACGATCTCGAAGCCGGCTGGCAGCCGAAGGTGCTGCCCAAACTCAAGCCCTGGCTCTCCGGCGGCCACTCGCACACCAGCGGCGACAGCAACGCCGGTGACAACACGCACGGGTCGTTCTTCCAGTTGCTGCCCACGCCGCGACCCTTCGCCCGCTTCCCCTTCTATAACATGATGAACAACGATGACACCTTCGGCATCCTGACGCTGCGCCCGCACAAGTCCTGGACGATTCGCACTGAATTCCACGCGCTGCGGCTCGCCAATCGCAACGACCTCTGGTATGTCGGCGGCGGCGCGTTCCAGCCGTGGACATTCGGTTACATCGGGCGGAACACATCGGGGGCGCGGAGTTTGGCAAACCAGTACGACGCGAGCGTGGACTACACGGTGAACGCGCACCTGGCGGTGTCGGCGTTCTTCGGCTACGCGCAGGGGAAGGCGGCGATGCACGCGATCTATCCGAAGGGGACGGACGGGCGGTTTGGATACTTGGAGGCAACGTACAAGTTCTAGTAATGGCCTCAACACCATTACTGGAAGAATAAGGATTCCGTGCGCTGGGAGACCGGATTCGCCGGCACGGGGTGCTTGGCCGGGCTCCATTTGTCCCGGCCGGTTTGGGAATGTGCTGGGGTCAATGGGCCCGTCATTCGATCGGCCAGCGTTTATTGCGGCCGTGTGCCGTGTGGTGCCTGGGCTGGCAGGCATCCGGACGTTTTGCGCTCCGGGCGATTGAGATCCGGCGGCCCCGGCTTTGTGGGGCAAAGCGGTCGGCGGAGGCGGTGGCGCGGGGGGCCCCTGGGGAGACTTCTGTTTGTGCCGGAGCGGTGATGGAAAGGAGGGCGGGCAGCCGGCGGAGAGGCCTGGCGGGCTGCCCGCGGTTCGAGCGTCGGGCTTACGTGCCGGCGACCAGCGAGGCGAAGGCCCAGGTGATGGCTGGGTTGGTCACATCGCCGTGGCTGCCGATGAGCGGCTTTCCGTCCACGGCGCGGCTGCCGTCGAGGTTGTGGATCTTCCCTTTGGAGAACGTGTAGGCCACGCCGGGGAGATTGAGTGGCTGCTTGACGGTTTCGGCCGTATCGAGTACGCCGTTGCGGCCGATTCCACCGAACGGGCTATTTTCGTCGCCGATGGCCCGGGCGTTATTCAGGCTGACGGCGGCCATGGCCGTGTAGGCGAAGCCCACCACCGAATCGTGCTGGGAGTGGGTGGCCAGGATGGGTCCTTTGACCACTGCCTTCTCGATGACATCGCGGTAGTGGCCGCGCGGGTGCTTGACGCCGCCGGACGTAGTGCCACCCTGGCTTAAGCCGAAGTGCGAATAGGCCGCCTCCAGCAACGTCATGGAGTCCACGTTCATCGCCGGGGCTGTGAGCAGTCCCTTGGCACAGGCAGTGACGGCCCGTCCGCCCAGGCTGTGGCCCACCAGATGGATGCGCACGTTGGGCGCCAGCGCCCGGATCCGCCGCACCGCCGCGCTGATGCCCTTCTCGCCGACTGTGCCGCAGCGGTGGAACATGAGCAGAAACGTTGTCAGGTTGAGGAATTTGGGGACGAAGCCGAAGACGTTGCCGAAAAACGACTGAGCCCCGCCTTCGAGGGCCGGCTGCACGGCCATACCGCCGATCCCCATCGCGCCGCCGCCGCCCCCCTGGCCGATTGGCGTGACATCCAGATCGTCCCCGGCCTGCAAGGCGGTTCGCAAGGCCGCCGGCGAGGCGCCGGCAAACGCGGTGTGGAACTCGTTGCCGTCATCGGGCGGCAAGCCCTGAGCGAGGCTGAGCAGGTTTTCCACCATTGTCAACTGCGCGTTCTCGTCGTCGTCGGCGGCGGGCAGCGCCGCCAGCATTGCGTCGATTTTGGCCTGGCGGGCCGGGTCCATGCCGGACTTCAGGGCCTCCAGCCGCTGCCGGTCCTGTGGATCGGCGCCCGCGGACAGGGCGGAGCCTTGGCTATCGTTGACTTCCGGGAAGATCATCGACGGCCAGAAGACGCCGCCGACGGCAAACTTCCGGGGCGCCAGTTGCGCCACGACCGCCGGGTTGGTCCGGTTGCCGCCGAAGGTCTCCAGGAAGCGGCCGTACAGCGCCTTGGCATCGTTCTCATCGTTGCGAAAGCCGTGGCACATCAAGATGACGTCCGTGACGGCATTGTTGCTGGCGTGCTGGGCCAGCTCTTCAACGCCGCCCTTGATGTCGCCGTTTCCATCGATCTGGAGCGGCTGGAAATCGAACCCGTGCAGATTCTCCATGTTATTCCTCCTGGTTGCAATCAGACGGCTTGCAGAACCTTCAGCAGGTCCAGCAGGCCGTGGCCTTGAAAAGTTCGCTCGCGACCGAGGTCGATCGCGTTGTTCAAAAAAAGCTGTTTGACCTTTTCCGGCTGACCGATGAACTCGCGCCGGGTGGACAGGAAAGCGGCAATGGCGCCTGAGACGTGCGGGGCCGCCATGCTGGTGCCGCTTTGTTCGAGGTAGAGTACCTCCGTGTCCGGAGGCAGCCTCTGGACGAAGCCGGCCCGGAGATTGCCCGCGGCGCAGGAAACGATGCGCTCGCCCGGGGCCACCAGGTCCGGTTTCAGCCGCCCGTCTCCGGTTGGGCCGCGCGAAGAGAAGTACGACACGCCATAGGTGTGCGGCATGTCCCGGTGGGTGGCTCCGACGGTGATGGCCAGCTCCGCGTTGCCGGGATCGTTGATGCTGAGGTCCCGGTAGCCCAGTTCATTGGTGCCTTGGGCGGTGCGGTTGAGGGAGGAAAAGCCGGAGTTCCCGGCGGCCACCACGACGACGACACCGGAGCGCACAAGCCGGTTGACCTCCACGCACAGCGGGCTCTGGCCACAGGCGAACCAGCGCGGGTTGAAGTCATAACCGAGGCTCATGTTGACGCCGTGGATGCGCAGCCAACGGCCGTATTTATTGATGCGCTGGACCTCTTCCATGGCCTGCAGGACGGTGCTGGCCTTGCCGACGCCGTTGGCGTCGAGCACCTTCAGGCTGACCAGCTTGGCCTTGGGCGCGATGCCGCAAATGGCGGCCACCTCTTCCAGTTGCAAATCGGTCTTGTCGCCGCTTTCCGACAGAGCCTCAGTGACGGCGACCTGGCGCGGCGGGTCCGACTTCCAGCCACCCGCGATGATGCCGGCGACGTGGGTGCCATGGCCGAACTGATCGTCCAAGCCGTTGCCGTCAGGATTGAAAAAGTCCTTGCAGAGTTCTGTTTCGATGGTCCCACCTGCAAAGTGCGGGTGGGTGGAGTCGATGCCGGAATCCAACACGGCCCACAGGATGCCCGCGCCCTGGGAGTTGAAGGCGCGGTGCGAGGCGTCGGCCTTGATAGTGGCGATGGACTTGGTCAGGCAGGCGCGGACCTCGGCGTCGTGCCAGACCCGGTAGACCGGGCTCGTCCACCGCGTGCCGCCCTTTTGCGCCCAGTCCCTGTTTTCCTTGGCCAGCGCGAGGATTTGCCGCCCGGTGAGATTGGCGAAGACGTAGTTGGCGGCGTCCAACCCGAGTTTGGCGGGCGGCTTCAATTGCTTCAGGATGCCGGTAACGAGCTTGCGGGCCTCTTCCACTCCTTCCGGATAGGTCTCACTCAGCGCGACGATGATGTCATAGCGTGCCGCTGGTTTCTTCTGGACCATGCTCAGCAGCGGTTCGGTGATGACCCCGCGCATCATGTCGCGCTTCAGTTCTTCCCGGGAGTAATTCGGACGCAGCGGCTCTGTCTCAGCCGGCCCCACCGGCTTTGGTTTTCTTGGCATAGTGCACTCCTCAACCCAGCAATTGCGGATAGCGTGTCCCAGACTGAATCCGCACGTCAAGCTATCTTACTGCCGCTTTGATCGAAATACAACCAGAAACCAAGTTAACCCGTATTTTTCACGATGGGACTCACAGAAAGCCGCGATTTCCGGCATAGACATTTGTGTCAACAACTGTTTGGGGCCAGGCTCGCTAGTACGTGCGTCCGAAGATAAGGCCGAGGTATGAGCCGCTACAAGATCCACGATTACCATTCCCGCGTTCACGGCGAAGACCGCGGGCCCACGGACATTGTCCAGGAAGATCTCGCGGACTAGCTGGAGCGTGGCCATCGTGATGATCACAGTCCCGTCCTTACGGCATAGTGCCCGGCATTTTGCTCTCTGCGGTTGAACTTCGGTCAATTGTAAGCCCACTGTAAGGCTACATTCACATCGCGCTGCGAATGTGAGAGAAATCCCTATTTTCAGGAGCCCCCACTCGATGATTCTGAGATCCTTAGCTCTGTTCGCGTTCGCCCTTCCAGCTCTAGCGCAATTCGATGCTGCCACCGTCCTGGGCACCGTCCGGGATGCCAAAGGCGGCGTGATCGCCTCCGCCGTGGTCACTCTCCAAAACGTCAATACCGGCCTCACCGCCAAGACCATGACTGACGCCAGCGGCGAGTTCATCTTCCCTACCGCCAAGATTGGCGTCTACACTGCGTCCGTCCCGGCACCAATGCCGGGAGTTCCAAATAAGTTGGAGCTCCATGTCCGACCGCGCCGTCGCTGAGCAGAGCTATGCCGTCGCCGAGATCCGAGGCTTCGCGAAGCGGGAGTGGCAGAGCCAACGGGTTAGGCACTGGAATCCGGGACAGCCCGCGTCGACGCGATGTAGCTGGACAAGCGCGACGGCCGGATCGACACCGCCTTCTTCGACAGCAAGTCCGCCGAGTGGCGGGCCGAGCAGGACCGCCTCCTCCGCGACGTCGCGACGCACCAGGCCGCCAACGAGACCTACATTGAGGACGGGGTCCAGTTGTTGCAGTTGGCCCAGCGTGCGCACGAGTTGTTCGAAAGACAGGAACCGGCGCAAAAACGGCGCCTCCTGAATGTTCTACTCTCGAACTGCGTTTGGAAGGCCGGAGCGCTCACCGCGGAATACCGCCAACCATTTGACATGCCGGCACTTGCGCAAGAGGCTGGCGGAGGGGCTGAAGTGATGACCGGAACGAAAAGACGGCCAATTTGAGATTTG
>JBBQLF010000114.1:0-10077 GCA_038327695.1 Bryobacterales bacterium | reverse complement strand
GCCCTGTTTCAACTGTTCCGCTGAGAGATGTTTCAAACAATGAAAACACTTCTTGTCCTGGCGGCGCTGCCGCTGATCCTCCCCGCCCAACCCAGGCAGCAGCCCGCCGCGCCGGCCGCCGGCAGCCCTGCATCCTACATCCGTGAGCACTACACCAAACGCGAAGTCCTTATCGCCATGCGCGATGGCGTCAAGCTGTTCACCTCCGTCTACCAGCCCAAGGACCATGTCCAGGCCTATCCGGTGATGCTGTTGCGCACGCCTTACACGGTTTCGCCCTACGGCTCGGAGAACTACCGCGGCAGCCTCGGTCCGGCCAGCGAGAAGTTCATGCGCGAGGGCTTCATCTTCGTCTACCAGGATGTCCGTGGCAAGGGCAAGAGCGAGGGCACTTACATGAACGTGCGCCCGCACAATCCCGATAAGCGCACGCCGGTTGAGATCGACGAAGCCAGCGACACCTATGACACCATCGATTGGCTCGTCAAACACCTGCCCAACAACAACGGCAACTTCGGCATGTACGGCATCTCCTACCCCGGCTTTTACGCTGCTATGGGCGCCATAGACTCCCATCCGGCGCTGAAGGCCACCTCACCGCAGGCGCCGGTTCTGAACTGGTTCATCGGTGACGATTTCCGGCACAACGGCGTGTTGTTCCTGGCCCACGCCTTCAACTTCATGGGCGCCTTCGGCCGGCCGCGCACGCCCGACGGCAACGCCGCCTGGCGGCAGTTCGACATGGGTACGCCCGATGGCTACGACTTCCATCTCCGCACCGGCGCCCTCGCCAACTACGATGAGAAGTACTTTAAGGGACAGATCGAATTCTGGAAGGAGTTGATGGAGAACGACACCTACAACGCTTTCTGGAAAGCCCGCGATGCCCGGCCCTACGTGAAGAACGTGAAGCCCGCCATGATGACCGTCGGCGGATGGTTCGATGCTGAGGACGTCTTCGGCCCGTTACGCCTCTACGAGGCCGCCGAAAAGCAGAGCCCCGGCGCCACCAACATCCTGGTGGAGGGGCCCTGGAGTCACGGCGGCTGGGCGCGCACGGATGGCTCCAAACTCGGCAATGTGAACTTTGGCCAGAACACTTCGAAGTTCTATCAGGACGAGATCGAATACCCGTTCTTCCTTTTCCATCTCAAGGGTAAGGGCGAAGGCGGCAAGTTGCCGGAGGCCTATGTTTTCGAGACGGGGCGGAACGAGTGGAACAAGTTCGATGCCTGGCCGCCCAAGGAGACCAAGCCCAAGACGCTGTACTTCCAGGCGTCTGGAAAGCTAGCCATGAGTGCGCCGGCGGCATCGGCCGAAGCCTTCGATGAATACGTCAGTGACCCCAACAAGCCGGTGCCGTTTACGCCGTACATCACCAATGGGATGGACTATAACTACATGACCGGCGACCAGCGCTTCGCCGCCGGCCGGCCCGATGTGCTGGTCTATGAAACCGACCCCCTGGACGACGACTTCCGCGTGGCTGGTCCATTGAAGGCGACCCTCTACGTTTCCACCACCGGCACCGATTCCGATTGGGTGGTCAAACTCGTGGACATGTTCCCGGGCGATGCTCCTTCGCCGATGGGCGGCTACCAGATGCTCGTGCGCGGCGAGCCGTTCCGCGGCAAGTTCCGCAAGGGTTTCGACAAGCCGGAGGCCTTTACGCCGGGCCGCGTCGAGAAGGTGGAATTTGAGCTGCCGGATGTGATGCACACCTTCCGCCGCGGCCACCGCATCATGGTCCAGGTGCAGAGTTCCTGGTACCCGCTCACTGACCGCAACCCGCAGAAGTTCATGCCCATCCACGAGGCGAAGTCCACTGACTACGTCAAGGCCACGCAGCGCGTGCACCGCTCGCCGCAGGCCCCGAGTTCCCTCACCGTGCTCACGCTGCAGTAGCTCAGGCTCGCAGTTCAAAGCCCTTGGACTTCAACGACTCGATGATCGCGCTCCGCAGCGCGGTCAACTCGTCGTTGGCCAGCGTGTGATCCGCCGCCGAAACCGTCACCCGGAAGCTCAGGCTCTGCTTGTCGTCCGGCAGCGGCTTCCCCTGATAAGCGTAAAGGAACGCCACCTTCTCGCACGACGGTCCGGCCGCCTGCCGGATGCTGCCGGCAATGCCGCCGCACAGGTCCCGCAGGCCGGCCACCACGGACAGATCGAAATCGCTCGAAGGGAAGCGCCGCAACGGCGTGTACTTCTTGCCCTCCGGGCCTAGATCGAACATGGCGCGCAGATCGATGTCCAGCATCGCCGCCCTGCCCGCTTCCGTGAGCGATGGATGCAGCTCACACAAACGGCCCAACTGGACGCCACGCCAGCAAATCACCGCTGTCCGCGCCGGATGCTCGTAGGCCGCCGCCGCCGCGGGCGCAACCGTGCATCCGGGCATCAGGCACTCGGCCAGCCGCTTCATCTCCAGCATTGCCGCCCGGCCATCGGTCTTCGTATAAAGCGCCGCCATCAGGTGCGGGATCTCGTTCGGCAGCGCGTCCGCCCGCTTGTGAATCTCGTTGCCGATCTCAAAGAGGCGGAACTCCTGACTGAAACGTGCGTTGTCTAAAATGTTTCTATGCAAGCCCGGCAGCAGGCTCAGGCGCAGGAGCCCCTGCTCCACCGAAATCGGATTATCCACCCGCAGGTGCTCGTCTGGCGGGAAGCCGAAGCGCAACGCCATCTCCTCGCTGTGGAACGAGTAGTTGTAGCTCTCCGTAAAGCCCTGTGCGGCGCATTGCTCGCGCAGCCTGTGATGGAACTGCCGCTCGTAATTGACCCACGGCTGCTTCACCGGCTGCAGCGGCGCCTGCGGCGGTATGGTCGCATATCCGATGATGCGGCCCACTTCTTCCAGCAGGTCATCCTTGATCGTGATGTCCTTCGTGGCGCGCCAGGACGGCACAGAAACCAGGAACGCGCCTGCTGCCGGCCCATCCACCGTGAACTGCAGGGACTCCAGAATTTGTCGAACCTCCGCTGGCTCGATGGCGCGGCCCAGCTTGCGGATCAGCCATTCCATCGGCAACTCAATCGGGGCCGGTGCGGGCGCCGGCTGCCAGCTATCCACCAGTCCGCCCACCAGCCGTATGCCCGGGCACACCGCCCGAAGCAACTCGACCGCCCGCGCCAGCGCGCGCACCGTGTTGATGGGGTCCTGCGCCTTTTCAAAGCGCATCGACGCATCAGTGCGCAGCTTTCGCGCCGAAGAGGTCTTGCGGATGTTGGCCGCATTGAAGTTTGCCGACTCCAGCACGATCCGGGTGGTCCCCTCGTTGATCGCCGAGCCCGCCCCGCCGATCACACCGGCAAGCGCCACCGCGCCGCGCGCGTCCGCAATGACCAGGTTTGATTCGCTCAGCGTGTACTCTTCCTCGTTCAGAGCGTGGAACACCTCGCCGTCCGCCGCCCGCCGCACGATGATAGTGTTGCCTTGCAGCCAGTCGGCATCGAAGGCGTGCATTGGTTGCGCCAGTTCGGCCATGATGAAGTTCGTCACGTCCACCACATTGGAGATCGGGTTCAGATCCACCGCCTCCAACCGCTCCTGCAACCACAAGGGCGACGGACCCACCTTCACATTTTCGAATACCAGGGCCGAGTAGCGCGGACAAAGCTCGAAGTCCCGGATGTCCACATGCCAGGCAGGCGGGGCGTCGGGGATCAGGGCCAGCTTCGCCGGCTCGCGCAACGCGTGTCCCGTAATCGCGGCCACCTCACGCGCCATGCCGTGATGGCCCCACAGGTCCGGCCGGTGCGTCAGGCTCTTGTTGTCCACCTCGATTACTGCGTCTGGCCCGCAGCCAGGGATCGCGCCGCCGGGCTCCACATCCGTCAACTCGACAATGCCCTCATGGTCCCGGTTGAGCCCCAGTTCCGCGCCGGAGGCCAACATGCCGTCACTCTCCACGCCGGCGATGACGGTCTTGCGAACGGCCTTGCCGCCGGCTACGGTCACACCCTCCGGTACAAATGCCGTTACCATGCCCGCGCGGCAATTGGGCGCCCCGCAGACCACCGTCTTGATGCCATGCTCCGGTCCGGCATCCACTCGCGCCTTCACGTTGTGACCGGCTTCAATGGGCTCCACCGCCAGCACGCGCGCCGCGCAAACCTGGCTCATCCAGGGCGCGTACTCTTCCACGCCTTCGCACTCCGCCGTTTTCATCGTGATGAGCTTCATCAGCGCCTCCGGCGTGGCGTCGAGGCCGGGGACAAGCTCGCGAATCCAGTTGATTGAGAACTTCACGGGAGATGATCCTTCAGAACTGTTGCAGGAATCGGAGGTCGCCGGCTGCCAGGTGGCGGATGTCGTCGATGGCGTAGCGCATCATCACCAGCCGCGTCAGCCCCAGGCCAAACGCGAAGCCGTTCCACTGGTCGGGATCGATGCCGCCGGAACGCAGCACGTTGGGATGCACCAGGCCGCAGGGCAGCAACTCCACCCAGCCGCTCTGCTTGCACACCGGGCACCCCGCGCCGCCGCAGATCAGGCATTGAATGTCGAGCTCAAAGGCAGGCTCGACAAACGGGAAAAACCCTGGCCGCAGCCGCACCGTGACATCGCGATGGAAGATCGCCGCCAGCAGCGACTTCATGAAATACAGCATGTGCGCGATGCTCACATCGCGGTCGATCATCATGCCCTCAAGCTGATAAAACGTGTGCTCGTGGCTCGCGTCCACTTCCTCATTGCGGAACACCCGGCCCGGCGCGATAATGCGCAGCGGCGCGCCGAACTTCTCCATGGCGCGCACCTGCACCGGCGAGGTATGAGTCCGCAACACATGGCCGTCGCTCAGCCAGAACGTGTCCTGCGTGTCGCGCGCCGGATGAGCGGGTGGAATATTGAGCGCGTCGAAGTTATGCCACTCCGTCTCCACCTCCGGGCCATCCACCACCGCAAAACCGAGTGACGTAAACAGCTCCTCCAACTCGCGCTGGATCAACGTCAGCGGATGGAGCGAGCCCGGCCGCGTGCCCGGCGCCGGCATGGTCAGGTCCAGCCACTCCGCGGCCAGCCGCACGTTGAGTGCCGCCATCTCGAAGCCGGCCTTGCGGGACTCGTAGCGTGTCTCCACGTTCTGCTTGACGGCATTGAGAAGCTTGCCAATCCGGCCCCGGTCTTCCGGAGCCAGCTTGCCCATATCCTTGCCAATAGTGGCTAGCGAGCCTTTGCGGCCCAGAAATTCCACACGGGCCGTTTCAAGGGCCTCGGCGTCAGGGGCGCTGTCGATCAGAGAGACGGCGCGCGATTCGAGTTCAGATAGCTTGGAATCGAGCATGTTGGGGTGGAACCTCCAGTGTAACGCGCAAGGCGCGCACCGGCTATTCCACGCGGCGGCCCGCGCCGTGCCGCAGCAAGACGTCTATCGTGGCTTGATCGCCGTTCTGCAGCGCCGCGTCCATCGGCGTGTAACCACCGTGCTGCTTGTCGCCGGCCGGACTCCCCGCCACCAGCAGCAACTCCACGATACTCGCCTGCCTGGAGGCAGCGGCGCTATGGATCGGCAAGTTCGCCATCTGGTTGCTGGACCGCACGCACGGATCCGCCCCTCGGGAAAGCAACAGTCGTGCCGCGTCTTCCGCTCCGAAGAACGCCGCCAGGTGCAAGCCCGTCCAACCGTCCGGCGTTTGTTGATTCCTGAGGGCGGGATCCGCGTCCACAAATCGCTCAATATCCTCGGCTCGGTTCAGCGCACAAGCGAGATGGAAGTCCACCGCGGCGCCGGCATCCAGCAGACGATGGACGCAGTCGGTCCGCCGGTAGTAGAGGGCCAGCAGCAACGCCGGGATGCCACTCGGATCGCGCTCGTTGACACAGGCGGGATTCTCAGCGATGGCCAGCTTGAGCGCCGCCAGGTCGCCTTGCTGAATAGCCTCGATGATCGTCATCGAGAAATGGTAACAACTCCCCCGTTCGGATTCCAGGCCATTCTCAACGGCCTCCCGCTCGTCCTGCAGCGCTCAAACGCTCGCGGGCACAAAGAGCGTGTCAGCGTGTATGGTCTCTACGGCCAGGTGGTTCACATAGAAGACCAGCGCGCTCGCCGCGTACTTCTCCTTCAACTGGTCCACCACGCGCTGCTGCCAGCCCTCGGTGAGGTGCGTACTGATGTCGGCGTCCTTCGCGAAAAATCCGTCCTGGTGGGGAATGCCCAGAAGATCCAGCGCGGCGATGATCATCTCCAACTGGGAAACAAGAATGGCTTGCGAGAGATCGGTGGCCAAGTCCTCATCCCGTGCCTCTATGCGTTCCCAGAGCTTGTGGCCATGCTTCCGCAGGCTCTCGCCATTCAGCTTGTTGAGGCGCGTCCGGAGCTTGATGTGCTCATAGATCTGGTACGTCCTGAGCCGGCTGATGGAGATCCGGCGCAGAAGATCGCTGAACCCGCTCTCGCCTTGGGAGAGAAAAACATCACACAACTGCATCACAAAAACGAGCGTACCATGCGAGTCAACCGGGTTGGCTCTGGGGGCCATGCGATACAATAACAAGTTTGGGCATAACTCGATGAGCAATTTGATCGTTTTAGGTTCGCAGTGGGGCGATGAAGGCAAGGGCAAGATTGTCGACTTGTTTTCAGAAAAGTTCGACGTCGTGGCTCGCTATCAGGGCGGGCACAATGCCGGGCACACTGTCATCGTGGGCAGTCAGCGCTTCGTTCTGAAGTTGATTCCCAGTGGGATCCTCCATCCGGGCGTCCGCGTCGTCATCGGCAATGGCGTCGTTGTGGATCCGCTGGCCCTGCTGGAAGAGATCGAGATGCTCGAAAAGGCCGGCGTGGACGTTCGCGGCCAGATCGCCATTTCCAATCGCTGCCACATCATCTTCCCCTTCCATCGCATGGTGGAGAAGGTGAGCGAAGGCCGGGAAGACCGGAAAGCCATCGGAACCACTTCGCGCGGCATCGGCCCCTGTTACGAAGATAAGATCGGCCGGCGCGGCATTCGCATGGGCGACCTGCTGAACACGCCCATCTTCGATGCCCTCTATGACATGCTGGCCGAAGACAAGGCCACCACAGCCAAGGCGTTCGGCATTGCCAATGATCTGCATCTCGAAGAGATCCGCGCTTCCTACAAGCAGATGGCGGAGCGGATTCGCCCGCTGGTCTGTGACACGGTGAAAGTGCTGAACGACGCCATCGCCAAGGGCCAGCGCGTCATGTTTGAAGGTGCGCAGGGCACCATGCTGGATATCGACCACGGCACCTACCCGTTCGTCACCAGCTCCAGCGCTGCCGCCGGCGGCGCCTGCACCGGCACCGGTGTGGCGCCGACGAAGATCGACGGAATTCTCGGCGTCTCCAAGGCCTACATCACGCGCGTGGGCGCCGGGCCGTTTCCGTCGGAAGACTTTGGCGAACCGGGCGAACGCATCCGGCAGGCTGGACGCGAGTTTGGATCCGTTACGGGTCGTCCGCGCCGCTGCGGCTGGTTCGATGTTCCGCTGCTGCGCTATACGGCAATGGTCAACGGCTTCGATTCGCTTATCGTCACTAAACTCGACGTGCTCGACGGGCTATCTGAAATCAGGGTTTGCACCGGCTACCGCGTACACTGCGAACTGACGGATCTGATGCCGGCCGAGAACGCTCTCATGGAGACCGTGGAGGCCGTTTACGAGACCGTACCCGGATGGCCGGACTCGCCGACGGCTGGACTCACCGATTACGCCGCCCTGCCGCGGCAGGCACAGGACTACATCGCCTTCCTCGAAGCGAAGACCGGTGTGGAAGTCGGCTGTGTTTCAACTGGACCCGAACGGAACCAGACGATGGTCCGCGCAGGCTCCCGCATGGCGCAACTGCTCGCCTAGCTCAACGGCGTGTGATCGTGACTGCCCGCCACGCGGCATTGCCAGCCGTATCGGTAGCCGTGACCACGACCCGGTTTTGACCCAGGGCCAGTGGAATCGGATCCGTTGCGAAAGCGGTTAGGCCAGCCGCCTTTCCAGACGTGCCATTGCTGTTCGTCCAAGTAACGCTTTTGACCTGCACATCGTCGCTGACCCTGCCGCGAATGCTGTAACTGGCACTCCTCGTGCTGATGGTGGCCACCGAGGGCGCGGTGATGGTCACCGTGGGTGGCGTTTTGTCGCCGCTGCCGGCGGGCGACGGTACCGGCGTGGCCGGCTCAGCCGGCGAGGGCGTCGTGGGCCCAGCGGGCGCCGTCGGTACGGTCGGCGTCGTGGTCGGCGTTGTGGGCGGCGTCGTGGTTGGCGTCGTGGGCGGCGTCGTGGTTGGCGTCGAGGGCGGCGTCGAGCCCGTGGCGGCATAGAGCCGGCGGATCTCCACTACGTCCGGCTGGTGCAGCATCGTGGACCGGCGGTAGTAGGGATACATGACCGCGTCCGGGTTGTCGCTGTGCCCCAAACCAAGAGAGTGGCCGAGTTCGTGCAAGGCCACCGAAAAGACATCCACGTCGTTACCGATGCGCCACTGCTCTTCCATGTCGAAGTGCAGATCGCCCGCCACCGTCTCCGCATTCGGCGGAGGATAAAAGGTGTGCGCCAAAATGCCGCCACGGCCGTCAAAGTCCTGGCCATCGCCATGGGACCGCGGCGAGAATTCGATGTCGAGCTGGCGCTTCTGCTTCGCCAATCCTGACTCTGAAAACGTCAAACGCACCACGTTGGACCACTCCTGCAGCGCGCGGACAATCTCAGCCCGTGTCGCCTGGGCGTCCAGCGCCGGACTCATCCGCCCGAGGTAGTAAGTCAACGACGCCGAGCCCAAACCCGGGCCGTCCCAGCCCTCGCCGAAGCTGGAGGCCAGACTGGCCGAGGCCGCCATGGGCGATGCGTCGTCGGCGCCCACAACCTGTGCGCCGCCCCGGCACGCCGTCGCCGGCCGGCCCGACAACAAGTCCTCGGAAGCAGGGTATACCCACGCCACTTCATCATGGCCGGCCAACTCCTCCAGTTGCCCCACCGAACCTTGCACCAGCAACGCATAAGACGGCAGATCCGGATGTGTGGTGATCTCCAAACCCGCATCCACGGCCATCCGCCACCCGTCGGCGGGATCCACATCGGCATGCAACTCCACTACTGCGGAAGTGTTCTCGCCACGCTCCGCCTGGCCCAACAGCGCACTGAACTTGTTCTCCACGCTGAGCGCTCCGGCGTAGACCAGGCCAAGGCCGCTCAGCCGAGCATCCAACGGTGCCGAAACCAGAAGGGCATTATCCGGCACGTAGGCTAGTACCCGAATCTGCCGCGATTCCACTTCCCGCCGAATGCTCTCTCCGGGCGGTTCCGCAAACTGCAGGATCAGATGACTCCGGCCTGGGTTGGTCAGCGCTCCTTGCACTGCCGCTGCCGAACGCGCCCTGGCTGAGCTGGCCTCCAGGAGGTTGTCCGGGATCGGGCCGGCCCGCAAGCGGAGGCGCGGGGTTTCGGTTACTCCGGCCAGTGGACACACGCCTAGCGACAAGAGAAGAGCCGGAAAGGCCCACTGGTGTTTCATATGCGGTGCTCATCGTCGCAGCCGCACAGCCTGTGAGGGAAAAAGACCTTATAGGGTGTTTAGAAGTTACTGCACAGGTAGGCCTCCCATGGCGGGATGCCTCATGAGGAAGTGCGCGACTGGATTTGGCGTTGCCGGTTGCCTGAAGGCTACTCGGTGTTGACGGCTGGTGCGAAGGGGTTGCCCCGGAAAACGCGGCGCAAGGCGTCCAGAGCGTTGATTCCGTTTTTGCGCGCCGTGGAGATGTAGCCACGGATACGGCAAAAGTCTACGAGCGCATCGAAGCTGCGGAAGGTGCCGGAGATCTTCTGCCGCAGCTTCATCATTCTCAAATGCCGCTCCGGCTGGTTGTTGTCGAACGGCACCGCGAAGTCGTGCATGAAGGCGAGGATACCCTCGTGGTGGTCCCGAAATCGGTCGAGCAGGGTTCGGGCTTTGCTCTGCTTGCGGCGGCCGCGGCGCCTGGGGCCTTTCGGCGGATCTGCGGCCGGGTTCCCGGCGTAGCCGATGTCCACGATTTGAATGTATCGGGCGTAAAAGGAATCGAGGTTCCCGGCATTCAAGGCCGGCTGGCCATCCTGCCGGGCTGTGTCAACCGCCGTCT
>JBBQLF010000113.1:0-10100 GCA_038327695.1 Bryobacterales bacterium | reverse complement strand
CCATTGGAGCAGCATGGCGACGGTCGCCCCGTAGACGACCGGCAGGCGCACGTCGCTTTTCACGAGCCAGTAGTAGTGGACCACGCCCGCGGCGGCACTGAAATACACCAGCCGGTGCAGCAGTTGCCAGCGGCGTCCACCCAGGCGGCGAATCCAGCCTGCGGTGGAGGTGAGGGCGAGCGGCACCAGCAACGACAGGGCGAGCATTCCGGCCGTAATGAATGGGCGTTTCCAGAGGTCTTTCCAGATGGCGGCGAGATCAAAGAACTGATCCAGCCAGACGTAGGTCAGCAGGTGCAGGCAGGCGTAGAAGAAGGCGAAGAGCCCGATCATCCGGCGGTAGCGGATCAATTCGGGTAGAGCCAGGATCTTGCGGAGGGGCGTGACCGCCAGGGTCAGGACGAGAAAGCGGAGCGTCCAATCCCCGGTGGCGCGGGTGATGAACTCGATGGGGTTGGCACCCAACTGGTGGCGGTAGGCGCCCGCCATGAGCCACACCAGCGGCAGCAGGGCGGAGACGAACACCAGGGACTTGCGCCAGCGCACGTCAATAGTTCCTGCGCAGATCCATGCCCGTGTAGAGACCGGCGACATCATTGCCGTATCCATTGAAGGGCAGCGTATCGCGCTTGAAGAACTCGCCGATGCGGCGCTCCTTGGCCTGGGTCCAGCGGGGGTGGTCGACCGCCGGGTTCACGTTGGAGTAGAAGCCGTATTCGCCGGGACCGGAGAGATTCCAGGTGGTGGGGGGCATCTTTTCCACGAATCGAATGCGGGCGATGGACTTGATGCCCTTGAAGCCATACTTCCACGGCACCACCAGACGGAGGGGCGCGCCATTCTGATTGGGGAGCGTTTCGCCGTACAAGCCCACGCAGAGCAGAGTGAGCGGGTGCATGGCCTCATCCATACGCAACCCCTCGACGTAAGGAAACGGCAGGCTGGCGTAGCGGGCGCGGGGCATCTGTTCCTGATTGAAATACGTCTCGAATGCGACGAATTTGGCCTTGGACGACGGGGCCAGCTTCTGGATCAACGCGGCGAGGGGGAAGCCGATCCAGGGCACCACCATGGACCAGGCCTCGACGCAGCGATGGCGGTAAATGCGCTCCTCCAGCGGAGCGACTTTCAGGATGGCATCGAGATCCAACACCTGGGGCTTGTCGACGGCGCCTTCGACGCGGACAGTCCAGGGCGAAGTCCGGAACGAGGCGGCGTTGATGGCCGGCTGATCCTTGTTGGTGCCGAACTCGTAGTAGTTGTTGTAGGTGGTGACGTCCTTGTAAGGCGTCATGGGCTCAGTGGTGCTGAGGGGGCTTTTGGCGACGCCGCTTAGCTTGGTGCCGGCCCAGGCGGCGGAGCCGATGCCGATGGCGCCGGCAAGAAATCGCCGGCGGTTGACGTAGGTGGCCTTGGGCGTGATATCGGAATAGCGCAAACCGGCCGGTGTCCTGATGATCATCGGAGTCTCCCAACGAATTGGATGCGCGCGCGGCTGCGGCGGTTCACAGGAAGTACGGCGGGCCGGGCTACGGCAGATAGCCCTTTTCCACCAGCCAGGGGTGGATCTCCAGAACGAGGCGTCCGGCGAGGACGGCGGGATCGGAGTTCGCCCATTGCCGCGCCTCTTCGATCGTCGCGGTTTTGTAGATCAGAATGCCGCGCAGGTCGCCGTTGTCGGCGATGGGGCCGGCGAGTACGAGGGCCTTGGCCTCATGCGACTTTCGCATGTGGGCCATGTGGCCAGCCTGGATCTTCCTGGTCTCGTCGGTGACTTCGGGCGTCCACTTCGGACCGCGCTTGAGAAAGCCAATGTAATAGGTGACCATTTCCGGCGGCGCAGCCGGAGTCTGTGCGTACGCCAACAAACCCAGAAAAAGGAATCCCAGAACTCGCATTCCGGAGAGTATAGCGGATTTTAGCGAACTGGTGCGTCCTGGCGGCTGGCGAGCGGTTTGACGACGCCCGAGCCGCACAAACCGACGCCCACCTTTTGCAGGGCGGAGAGGAAGCTGAAGAGAACGCCGTAGAGGACTTTCTCGTTGACGGTGGAGTGGCCGGGAACGCGGAAATGGACGGGCAGTTCCTTGCGGATCTGGAGTGTGAGGGCTCTGGGGTGGGGCCGGCCGCCGGCGTCGAGAATGTTGGCGACGCGGAATGGGGTCTGCATGACGGCTCCGCTGCCGGAGTCGATGTAGAACTGGCAGCGGGCGAACCAGCCGGCGTTGGCGGGGTCTGCGGCATCAAAGATCAACAGAGGGGCCTCGCGCCCGGGGGCGTTGAGTTCCAGGGTGGCGACGCGGGGATCGTCGAGGGCCACACAGGCAAAGCCGGCTTCTTCGGCGCCCTGGCGGAGGAGGTCACAATCGAGCTCCAGCAAAATGATCTGGTTGGCGCCGGCTTGAAGCATCTGCATTGCATTCATTGTAACGTGGGACGATGGGTGCTCTGGTTCTTTTTGACATCGACGGGACGCTGGTGCGGCGAGCCGGGCCGCATCACCGGCAGGCATTGGAAGACGCCTGCTTTCAGATTACCGGCCGGCGAGCGAGCACGGACGCGATTCCGGTGCAGGGCATGCTGGACGGCGAGATTCTGCGCCAGATGCTGCGGGGCGCCGGATTGAGCGGTGCGGCGACGCGGGCGGCGCTGCCGGCCATCATGAGGCGGGCCCAGTACCTGTATAGCCGGAGCTGCCCCGACATCCGGGACAAGGTGTGCCCTGGAGTGGGGGAGGCGCTGCGGGCGCTGGACGGCGGCGGCGCCGTACTGGCGCTGGTGACGGGCAACCTGAGCCGGATCGGCTGGAAGAAGATGGACCGGGCGGGGCTGAAGCGCTACTTCCGTTTCGGAGTCTTCGCCGAGCAGGGCCGGACGCGCGGTGCGCTGGCCCGCCAGGCGGTGCGGCAGGCACGCGCGCAGCGGTGGATCGGGCGCGAGGCGCGTATCACGCTGATCGGCGACCACCCGAACGACATCGCCGCGGCGCGGCAGGCGGGCATTCGGTCCGTGGCCGTGGCAACGGGTGTCGTACCGTATGATGAACTTGTGGCGCACAGGCCGGATCAACTGGTCCAGGACCTGACATCACTGGATCTTTCATGGTTGTACGATCACTCCTAGTTATCGGACTGCTGGCCAGCCTCGCCGGCTGCACGCGAGAGGCGAAGGAACCGTCGATTGTTATCACGGGCGCCACGCTGATCGATGGGACCGGAATGCCTCCGATCGCCAATTCCCGCTTCGTGCTTACGGGCGGGCGGATCGCCGCCATGGGCGAGGGCGCCGCCACGCCTATGCCGGAGCCGGCCACTCGTCACGATGGCAAGGGGCTGTTCATCTTCCCCACCGACCCGGCCCAACCGCTACGCGTTGGGGGCGCGGCCACGTTTCTGCTGCTCAGGGCGAATCCGGCCCTGGAACCGGAGTACGAAAAGCACGTGGCCGGCCGGATGGAAGCGGGCCGCTGGACGCAGTTTCCGCAGTGAGGAAGGCGCGTTACTGCATGCGCCGCATGGTCTCCGGATCGCCGTGGGCTTTGTCGTCGGCGGCGTTTGCCTCCAGGAAGGCCTGAATGGCCGGGGTCTGGGCCGTGATGACGGTGCGGCCATCTATTTTTTCCGTGGAGAGGTGCTGGGCGAGCTGCTTTTTGAACCAGTCAGTATCCAGGAACGCCATGCGGAACGTGTCGCGGTCGATCCAGATTCGCATGGCGAAGTGAACGGGGATGTGGAACGGCGCTTCGTTGGTGGTGACGAGGTCCAGGAAGGTGGCGTCGCCGATCTTGAACAGCCGGCCGTCGAACTTGTAGGCTGTGCCTGATTTTTCGACATAGGTGACGGCGTAGATGGGGCCGTTCAGGCGGATGACGATGGTGTCCTTGCCGTCGGAGTCAATCCAGGTACCCGGCAGCGCAGGGTGAGTGGTGGCCGGCTTTTCGGCGACCAGAGGGTTGAGGGAAACGACGTTGGTGCAGCCGGTCAGCAGGAGCAGGCCGGCAAGAGCGGTGGATGCGAGCTTGAATCTCATGAGTTTGAGCCTCCACTCAGATAAAGCGATTTTTCGGGGCCCGGATTTCAGCGGCGCAGAATATTTTTGAACGCCACCCGCAGGCGGGCATAGTTGGCGGCGGCGAGCATCAGCGCCAGGCCCGCGCCGAGGCGCGTCAAGGGCCAGACGGCACGCTCCGGGAAGACGCTCTGCTGCAGGCGGTAGACGCCGATGGCAAAGAAGAGCAGGCCGGAGACCAGGAAGTTTTTCATCTGCCGGGGGATGGCGGCGAAGACGAAGGCAGCGGCGGCGGCGGGCAGGAGCCACTCCAGGAGGCGGGCTTCTGAGGGCTGGCTGGCGTTGAGGCCGAGCAGCAGCAGAGAGGTGAGCACGTGGCCGGGCAGGACGAAGCGGAAGCACTTGCCAACCATACGGATCTGGGTGGACGAGAAGCGGTCACAGAGGCGATCGAGCGTGAAGTAGATGGCGGCGTTGATGAGGAAGAGGTATTCCAACTGGCCGCGGGTCCAGGGGGCGGCCGCCTTGAGCCACTGGGCATAGGGTTCGTGGAAGACAGCGACTCCGGTGAGGGCGGCCCAGGTGAAGGCGACGGCGAAGGGGTAGAAGTAGCGGGAGTCGTCGGGCAGCCGGCGGCGCGGCGCGGCGGGCGCGGTTGGCGTGGCGGAAGTGATCGATAATGACGTGTTCGGCGATGGTGGAGAGCCAGCGCATGAAGGAACCGGGGGATTGATAGGTGAAGGAGTGGATGTCCTGAAAGGCGCGCAGGCAGGTCTCCTGGACGATGTCGTCGATGCCGGCAAAACTGCGGTGAGCGGGGGCGAGCTTGGAGGCGACCACAATGGCGAGACGCCGGCGGGTCCGGTCAAACGCGTGGGAGAGGGCGAGGTTTTCGCCAGCCTTGGCCTGTTGGAGCAGCAGGAACGTGGTGGTGGGCGAATTCATCGCACGGCCTGAGAATCATGATAGGGGATTAGGACGGGCCGTGAGAAAAGAGACGAGGGCGTCGAGAGCCTGAGCCCGATGGGAGACGCGCATTTTCCGGGCAGGCGGGGCCTCGGCGAAGGTGCAGCCGAAGGGCGGATGGTAGAAGTGCGGGTCGTAGCCGAAGCCGTTGGCGCCGCGAGGCTGGTCGACGATGAGCCCTTCAATGGCGCCATGGAAAGCGCCGAGGAGTTGGCCCGAGCGGGCAAGGGCAATGACGCAGACGAAGCGGGCGGAGCGGTCGGCTACGCCGTGGAGATTGGCAATGAGCAGACTGTTATTGGCGAGGTCATCGCCGGCCGGGCTGTAACGGGCGGAGCGGACGCCGGGTGCGCCGCCGAGTGAGGCGACCTCCAGGCCGGAGTCGTCGGCGAAGACTGGATCCGGCGTGAACTGGCTGTAGTAGAGAGCTTTCTGAATCGCATTGGCCTGGAAGGTGTCACCATCTTCCGGGCACGGCGGGATAGACGGGAGGCCATCGAGGGGCTGGATGTCGATCTCCGGATGATTGGAGCGAAATTCGCGCAACTTGCCGGGGTTGGATGTGGCGCAACGGAGGGTCATTCGGCGTCGATTGCCGCCCGCTGATATTCGAAGATGCGCTTGAGGCCCTGGCGGGCGACACTGATCATCTCCACGAGGCGGTCGTCCTGGAAAGTGGCTTTTTCGGCTGTGGCCTGGAGTTCGACGAACTCACCGGCTCCAGTCATGACGACGTTCATGTCCACGTCAGCGGCGGAGTCCTCGGCGTAGCAGAGATCGAGCATGGTCTCGCCGCGCACGACGCCGACACTGGTGGCGGCGAGCATGTCGCGCAGGGGGTTCTTCTTGATGGCTCCGAAGGAGAGCAGCTTCTTGACGGCCAGGGCGAGGGCGACGTAGCCGCCGGTGATGGCGGCGGTGCGCGTGCCGCCATCGGCCTGGATCACATCACAGTCCACCATGATGGTGCGCTCGCCGAGCAGATGCATATCGACGACGGAGCGCAATGAGCGCCCGATGAGGCGCTGGATTTCGTGAGTGCGGCCGGAGGGCTTGCCCTTGTTCACTTCGCGCGTATTGCGTTCGGAGGTGGCCCGGGGGAGCATGGCGTATTCGGCCGTGACCCAGCCACGGTTGGAGTTGCGCAGGAAAGCCGGCAGGGAATCTTCAATGCTGGCGGCGCAGAGGACGCGCGTGTGGCCGACCTCGATCAAGGCCGAGCCCTCAGCCGTGAGCAGATAGTTGGTTGTAATTTTCACCGGGCGCAGTTCGTCTGCGCGGCGCTGGTCAGTTCTCATGAAATCCTTACCTGGCGAGCGAGAAATAGAGGACGAGGCAGACCAGGATGAACGCCAGGGCGAGCAAAACGATGCAGCCTACTGCACCGGGGTTCTTCGGCCCGACCGGGCCTTTCCTGGTCTCGCCGGCGATCTTGATCTTAGCCATACGGTACCTAGGGTAGCATTGGTGTGGGAACGCGGCACCGCGGGTGCTGGCGCAAGCCGGGTTGGAATCCGAGAGGTTGATCAAAAAATCACGATTGCACTGGAGGGAAATCCAGGTTAGTATGGTGAGAAATCCATTGGGAATCGGGTGAGCTTGACAATGACTCCTCTACTAATGCTCATGGTGCTTTCAGCCGCGACGCTAACGTTACTGCTTTGGATGTACCGGCGGCTGGCGCTTCCGCGCGAATGGCAAACGGACTTGGGGCTGTGGTGGGCGGAGTTTGACCCCAGACGCTACGATGCGATGGACCGTCTGCTCTGTGAAGAGGACACCGAGTTTCTGCGGGCGCTGCCGGGCTACCGGACCGGCATGGACAAGCGGTTGCGCACGCAGCGAATCCGGACGTTTGAGTCCTACCTCAAGGAACTGGCCCTGGATTTCTACCGTTTGCACGCGCTGGGTTCGGAGCTGGCGCTGGTTTCGCCCGAGATGCACAACGAGTTGTTCCAGCAGCGCGTTCGTTTCGGCCGCGCCATGTGGCGCATCCGCCTGGAACTGCTTGGTTATCGAGCGGGCCTGGGCGAAGTGGATCCGTCGGCCGTGGTGGATTCTCTGCGCATCACCAACCGGATCTTCCAGCCCGCCCTGGCAGCCGCGGCGGCCTGACGAAGTCACAACTCACAGCTTCTTGAGCAATTCCTTGGCCTCCGGAAGGCCTTTGAACTGCTTTTCTTCAGCTTTGAATTCGCTCGTATGCACACGGCGCCGCGCACCACGGTGGTCCACCGGGTGTTTCAAATGGAGCATTTCGTGAAACAGGACGTACTCCACAGCGAGCGGAGGAACGCATTCGCGATCAAGAATCCGGCTGAGGATGATGGCGTTGTGGGTGTAATCGAAATGGCCGAGCAGCCAGCGGGCCACACCGCGGCTCCAGCCGAGCTGGGGCTTCTGCATGAGGCCGCCGAAATACTCCAGGCATAGCTGGTCAAACATCGGGTCCAGGTCGTAGACGGCGCCCTGGGGTCCGGAAACGTACTTGCGCCCCTTCGTTTGCCGGACCAGTTGGTGGGTGCGCCGGACCTCCTTGCGGTTCATGTATTGCCGGTAGGCCGTGGTGCGGCCGGGCGGCACCTTGCGGCGGAGTAACTTCGACACCAGGATCCAGGCCAGGGACTCCCGCACGGGCGCCGGCGCCGAGGCCACCAGGACGTTTAGTTTCAGTTCCAGAGTGGAGCCGGTGAGAAGGATCCTGCCCATCGTGTTGACGTAGGGCCGGACGATGCAAACCACGGACGAGACGGCATTTCCGCGGGAGATCTCACGGTAGACGCGCGCGAACATCTGCTCGTTGGACTCTTCGGGTTCGAACGGGAATACGCCTTGGACTTGCATCCTACTTCTGAATAGCATATCAATGGAGTTTTGCCTTTGCTTTGGACGAGTTTGTCCGTAACTGGGCCACGGTGTCGCCAAGTGCTGCATTGCGCGGGCCAGACCGAGCCGGTCAGCGTTGCGGATGGGAGGTATTTTGGAGAACGTCAAGATTAGTGCGGTGGGCGCCTGGGTGCCGCCGCGCGTGCTCACCAATCAGGATCTCGAAAAGATTGTGGACACAACCAGCGACTGGATTGTCGAGCGGACCGGCATTCTGGAGCGGCACATTGCCGACCCGGAGATGGCGACCTCTGACTTGGCCATCGAAGCGGCCAAGCTCGCGCTGGCCGAACGCGGCACGACGGCCGTGGACGTGGACGCCATCATCGTGTGCACGGTGACGCCGGATCACATGTTCCCGTCGACGGCGTGCATCGTGCAGCACAAACTGGGCGCCAAACACGCCTGGGGTTTCGACTTGATTGCGGCGTGTTCCAGCTTCGTCTACGGTCTGACGACGGCCGCCCATCTGGTGGGGGGCGGCACGCACAAAAAGGTACTGGTCATCGGCGCCGACACGATGAGCCGGATCATCGACTACCAGGATCGAGCGACGTGCGTGCTATTCGGCGACGGGGCCGGCGCATTCCTGATCGAACCAAGCGATGAGGGCCAGTGCTTTGTCGGCTTCAAGAACGAGATCGACGGCTCGGGTTGCGACGTGCTGAAGATGCCTGCCGGCGGATCACGCCTGCCGCCTTCGCACGAGACGATCGACAAGCGGCTCCACTACGTTCATCAGGACGGCCAGCATGTCTTCAAATTCGCGGTGCGGCGCATGGGTGAGATTTCGGCGAGCCTTCTGGCGCAGCACGGCCTCAAGACGCAGGACGTGAAGCTGATGATCCCCCACCAAGCCAACCGGCGGATCATTCAGGCCTGTGCGGACCGCCTCGGCATGCCGATTGAGAACGTGGTGATCAACATTGAGCGCTACGGCAACACGACGGCAGGTACGATTCCGATCGCCACGCGCGAGGCGCTGGATACGGGCCGGCTGGTGAAGGGCGATCTGGTGCTGTTTGCCGCGGTGGGCGCGGGCTTCACGGTCGGCGCGAATCTGTGGCGCTGGGCGTATTAGGACTCCACAGGGAATAGCCATGCCAGTACGGCGCGCCCGCTGGCTCACGCGGGCGGCTTGGAATCGGGTTCTGAGCCGCGCGCGCTAGCACGCCAGTATGGCCCTGCGGGTCACCGGAAGTAATGAAAATACCGCCAGCGGCGAAGGAGGCGGGCACGCGTGGCGGGCAAGAAGCATCGTTTTCGACGGAGCGGTTGGAACGGTTGTTTCATGACGGGTACTTAGGTCAACCCACCCCCCTGCTAAGCTGGAGTCCAAGGTGGGGGCACGATGTCCACACTCGCTAGCCGCTACAAGGAAGGCCGCAAGGAGGAGGAGTACCGTCATTATGACGACGCCACCCCGGCCGTCGTGCGCGAGTTCTACCGCCTGAACCACGCCAACCAAACCGTCGCCTTTAATCGCGCCATGCGGGAGAAGTGGCTTGGCTTGAACCGGGTGGAGATGAGCGTTTGGGATCTCATGGTGGAGTTGGACAAACTGGTGGACGATTCCGACCCGGATACGGACCTATCCCAGATTGAGCACAACTTCCAGACGGCGGAAGCCATTCGGGCCGACGGCCATCCGCGCTGGTTCCAACTGACCGGGCTCATCCACGACCTGGGCAAGGTCCTGTGGTTGTGGGGCGAACCGCAGTGGGCGGTGGTGGGCGATACGTTCCCGGTGGGCTGCGCGTGGTCAGACAGAATCGTCTTCCCGGAGTTTTTCGCGGCCAGTCCCGACGCCGGCGTGGCTGAATACCAGAGCCGTCCCGGCATCTACACCGAGCAGTGCGGGCTGGACCGGGTGATGATCTCCTGGGGGCATGACGAGTACCTCTACCAAGTCACCAAAGCCTATCTGCCGGTGGAGGCGCAGTACATGATCCGCTACCACTCCTGCTACTCGATCCACCGGGAGCGGCAGTATGAGTACCTGCTGGATGCCACCGACCGGGCCATGCTGGAATGGGTGCGGCGCTTCAATCCCTATGATCTGTATTCGAAGGGCCACACGAAGCCCGACGTGGCGGCGCTGACCCCGTATTACAAGGAATTGATCGACGAGTATTTTCCGCCCACGCTGCGGTGGTAGGGAGCAGGCGGACGAGGGCGTCCGGTCTAAGTGGGACTCGGAGACAAGGTTGCGGCAATGGGGCGGTTGGCCGGCAGGGGTG
>JBBQLF010000112.1:0-10159 GCA_038327695.1 Bryobacterales bacterium | reverse complement strand
CTCAATCCCGCCGCAATCGACTCAGCCGCGGAATCACCCGCCGCTGCCATCGAAAACGTGGAAATGAGATAGAGAGCCACGACGAAGAGGATCGCCAAAGCTATTGCCGTGCCCAGCGCGTTCAGCGCCGCGCTGCAAGTGCTCGCCACCAGGTAACCAGCCACCCCACCCGCGGCGAAGGCCTCGGCATATGGATGAGCCGGGGACCACAGCGCCAGGCCGCCGCTCAGCGCGGCCGCCATCAGACCGTAGCCGGCCAGACGGACGAACGGCGACGTGATGTCCCGATTGCGCAGCCAGCGGAAGCCCAGCAGAGCCATCACGAACGGAATCGCCCACGCCGTCAGTCCGAGGAATTGAAACAGAAGGTCGGACAGATGCGACCCAACCAGACCGATTTTGTTGTGAGGAGGCAGCGTCCAGGTGGAGTTGTTCCAGCTCGGATCCGAAGGCTGGTAGGACGCCAGGGCGGAGAGAACCCCGATTGCCGCGAATAGCAACACGATCCCCATCACCTCTTTGAGGCGTGGGAAGCGGGTGAAGATGTGGACTTTCATCACGCCTTACCGGCGGAAAAAAGCCAGGGCGATTATGAGTATACCAAACACGATGCGATATGCAATAAAGAACCGCAAGGTGGACCGGCGCAGAAAGCGCAGGAATAGTGCGATCACCGCCAACCCGGTGACCGCGCTCACGGCCATAGCGACGTAAAACACGTCTTGCTGGTCTGCCGGGATCCCGCCCGCCTTGTGCATGTCGTAGAACGCCTTGGCCGCCGCCGCGGCAATGGCGGGCGTCGACAACAGGAACGAGAAGCGCGCCGCCGCCGCCCGCTCCATGCCGCGGAATAGCGCGGCAGTGATCGTGATCCCACTCCGCGAGGTGCCCGGCACCACAGCCAGCGCCTGCGCCACCCCAACCACCAGAGCGTCAAACCACGACACGTGCGCGATCGTCTTGCGGCGGATGGCCACCTTCTCGGCGTAGGCCATCAGCAGGCCCACTGAGATCAGCATGAACCCTATGGTCCATGGCCCGCGCAGAGTCGTCTCGGCGTATTTCTCCAGCGTGAGTCCGGCGATGCCCACCGGAATCGTCGCCGCCGCCAGCATCCAGAGCAGGCCCGGATTGTCCCTCAGATCGGGGTCCGTGCCCGTTCGGAGGCCGAAGCCCGCGCCGAGAATCTGGATCCAATCCCTTCCAAAATACAGAAGCACCGCCACCAGCGTTCCGAAATGAAGCGCGATGTCGAAGGTGAGCCCCTGATCCGGCCAACCGAAGAGCCACGGGGCCAGCGCCAGATGCGCGGAGCTGGAAATGGGCAGAAACTCGGTGACTCCTTGGACGATCGCAAGGATGACGGCTTGGTACAGAGGCATAATGGGATTAGAGCTATCGTAGCGCAGTCCGGCTTACCCTTAACTCAACCCATGACCAATACGAAGATTGTCGCCACTCTGGGACCGGTGTCGTCCTCTCCGGAGATGATTCGCAAGTTGATGGCCGCCGGTGTCGATGTGTTTCGGCTCAATGCCTCACACGGAACCGTGGAGGAACGGAAGATCGCTGCCGGCAACATTCGCGCCGCCGCCGCCGAGGGCGGTGTGAATACCGGCATCCTGCTGGACCTCCAGGGGCCCAAAATCCGGCTGGGCACTTTTGAAGGCGGACGCGCGCTTCTGGAAGAGGGCGCGGAGTTCTTGATCACCACCGAAGAGGTGCAGGGCAACGCGGAGCACGCCTACACCACCTACAAGGACTTCGCCCGTGACGTGAAGAGCGGTGACCGCGTCCTGTTGGCCGACGGCGCCCTGGAGCTGAAGGTGATTGATACCGACGGTGTCAACGTCCGCTGCCGGGTCATCACCGGAGGCGTCATCAAGGACAAAAAGGGCATCAACCTGCCCGGGGTCCAGCTCTCCACTCCGTCCATGACCCGGCGCGACATGGAAAACCTCAGCGCCGGCCTCGAAGCGGGCATTGATCTGGTGGCACTCAGCTTCGTCCGCCGCCCCAGCGACGTCTTGCGCCTGCGCCTCTTCCTGGAGGAGCGCGGCTCCAACATCCCGATCATCGCCAAGATCGAAAAGCCGGAGGCCGTCGACAATATCAAGGACATTCTCAGCGAGAGTGACGGCGTCATGGTGGCCCGCGGCGATCTCGGCGTCGAGTGCCCCATGGAAACGGTGCCCTTCATCCAGAAGTCCATCATCGAATCGGCGCGCCGCGCGGGCAAGTTCGTCATCACCGCCACACAAATGCTGGAATCGATGATCGAGAACCCCTTCCCCACCCGCGCCGAGGTCAGCGATGTCGCCAACGCCATCTATGACGGCACTGACGCCGTCATGCTCTCCGGCGAAACCTCGGTCGGCAAATTCCCGGTGGAAGCCGTCCGCATGATGGACCGCACCGCGGGCAAGGCGGAGGAGTCCATTCGCAAGCACGGCTTTCGGGAACTCCTCAGCCGCGAATATGTCACCCACGCCGAGATCGTGGCAGACTCCGCCTACCACGCCGCCAAGATGGCCGGCGCCCAGGCCATCGTCGTCTTCAGCGCGTCCGGCGGCAGCGCCCGCCTCGTCGCCCGCTTCCGCCCGCCCGTCCCCATCTTCGTCTTCACTTCTTCCGAATCCGCCGCCCGCTCGCTCTCCATCGTCTTCGGCGTCTGTGCGATCATCGCCCCGCCCACCACCTCCACGGACGAGATGATGGCCCAGATGGACCGCATGTTGATCGAACGCGGCTTCGTCAAGCCGCGCGACAGCGTCGTGTTTGTCGCTGGCCAGCCCATCGGCCGCCCCGGCACCACCAACATGATGAAGCTGCACAGAGTCGGCGAAATAGTTTAGTCTCTATTCTCAGGAGGGACTGAACCTGGGATGAAGATCGTACTCTGGATTCTCGCCGCCATCGCTGTGCTCATCGGTGGCGCTTTCGCGTTTCTCATCGTCAAGAAGCCGGCCACGGCCGCGCCATCCACGGTGAAAGTGGAGATCACAGCCGAACGCCTGCAGCGCGGCAAGTATCTCTACGAGAGCCTTTCGAGCTGCGAAGACTGCCACAGCCAGCGCGACATGTCACGCTTCTCCGGCCCCATCGAGCCCGGCACCTCAGGCCGCGGCTTCGTCTGGTCCGCCGAACTCGGCCTGCCCGGCAAGGTCGTTTCACCCAACATTACGCCCGACCTCGAAACCGGCATCGGCGCCTGGACTGACGGCGAAATCCTCCGCGCCTTCCGCGAAGGTGTCTCGCGCGATGGCCGCGCCCTGTTCCCCTTCATGCCCTACACCCATTTCCGGTCTATGAGTGACGAGGACGCCTACTCCGTGGTGGCCTACCTCCGCCGCCTCCAGCCGGTCAAAAGCCGAATGAGCGTCACCGAGCTCAACTTCCCCGTGAACCTTTTCATCAAATTTGAGCCGCAACCCGTCAGCGGCGCCGTCCAGGCGCCCCCGAAGTCCAACCGGTTGGAGTATGGCAAGTACCTGGTCACGCTGGGGGGCTGTGTCATCTGTCACACCAAGCTGGACAAGGGCAAGCCGCTGGAAGGCATGGAATTCGCCGGCGGTGAGGAGTTCTCCCACCGCCCCTGGTTCGCCCGCAGCGCCAACATCTCGCCTGACCCGGAGACCGGCATCGGCAAGTGGAGCGAAGACAAGTTTGTCACCAAGTTCAAAGGCTACGCAAACCTCACCTTTGAGAGCGCGCCGAAGACCGTCCAGGCCAACTTCACCGTCATGCCGTGGATAGCGTTTTCACAACTCCAGGAGGACGATCTGCGGGCCATCTTCACCTACCTCAGGTCGGTGAAGGAGGTGCGCCACTCCGTGGAAGTCCACCCGCCCGTGGCGCCGCCGCACAGCTAAGCACTCGTCACGGAATAACCGTGGCAGTGCGGCACGCCCGCCTTCTCACGCGCGCGTCAGTAAGCGGTTGGAACGGTTATTCCGTGACGGGCCATAACCCGCCGGCTCAGTTCTTCTCTGCGCGCTGATACGGCGTCTGGCGGTACTTGGCCGCTTCTTCCTGCGCGCCCTGCGTGTTGTCCTTGGTCCGGATGGCGAGCGTGTACTCATTCACCGCGCGCTCCCGCTGCTGGGTGACGTCGAAGATCTTGCCCAGATTCAGGTGGCTCCACACCTCGGTCCACTTCGGCTCCAGGTCGCCATTCAGCGCCTCCCGGAACTCGTTGGCCGCCGATTGATAGTTGCCCTGCAGGAAGAACACCTCCGCCACCCGGTAGTGCGCCAAAGACGAGATGCGGGTCACCTCCAGCGCCTTCTGGTATTCCTTTAGGGCTTCATTGTACTCGCCCACTTCGGCAAACTGTTCGCCTTTTCGGATGGCCACAGCCACCCGCATGACCGGACTAAACCGCAGCACCCGCCCGCTGGGATCAATGGTCACTCTGCGCGGTTTGCCGAAAGTCTCCACTGAAAAATCTGTCGCCGGCCCCACCACGTCCACCCGCTTGTCCTCTGGGTTGCCTTCCGTCTCGATCCGCAGTTCTACCGGCATCCGGAACGTATCCAGATCCTGCTGGATCTTGCCCATCACGCGGAATCCCTTCTGCGTCCGGTACACCGTGTAGTCCATTTTGAACTCAGGCGCGCTGGTCGATTCCAGCCACTGAATGAAGAACCCTTGCAGCACCTGCCCGCTGGCCGCCTCCGCCGCCTTGCGCACGTCGTCCGTCGCAATCGACTTGCCGGCAAACTGGTCGCTCAGGCTCTTCAGCATCTTCTGGAAATTGGCGTCGCCCACAATCCAGCGCAGCATGTGGTAGGTCGCCGCCCCTTTGCTGCCGGTGACGGCGAAAAACTCCGGTGAATAGTCCTCAAACCGCGCCGCCTGCCGCACCGGCGCATCTGTGATCGTCAGAGCATCCACGTAAAGGTCCTTCACTTCCGCCTCCAGCGAGGCGGGCCCGTTCAGATGCTCCAGATACAGCAATTCCGAGTACTTCGCCAAACCGTTCATGATCCAGATGTGGTTCCGGTTCAACGGCGAGATCAGATTGCCGAACCACTGCCGCGTAATCTGGTTGGCCAGGAGCCGTTGCCCCGGTTGCTTGCCGATCCCGCCCGGTGACAGGAACAGAATGCCTGGCGCCGAATACCCGCCCGGCGCGCCTTCGCCCGTCTCCACCAGCGTCAAGTCCTTCACCGGCGGGATACCGTAGATCGATGTCAGGTAGTTCATCACCTTGGCGGTCTCCTCGCCAAAGGCGTTGGCCAGGCTCTGCCGCTCGCCCTGGAACCACACGTCGGTCGTCACACCCTCGGCTTTCACCTTCTGCGCCGCCCCCCGCACCACGGCCAGGCTACCCGGAAAACCGGCCGTCCCGAACTTGAACGTCTGCCCAGTCGGCCCCGTCACCGCCAACCCGCTTGTCACCACCTGAAACCCGCTGGGCACGCTCACAGTCAGGTCCATCGTGTAGCGATCCGATGTGTAGCCGCTCACCGGGAACCACCGCGCCGGATAAAGCAGATAGGTGCGCTCCGCCGTGATCGCAGCAAACCGCAGACCCAGGACAGGGCCCTCCTCTTCGCCGGTCAGCCGCCCGTTGTATTGGAACGTGACCGTCGACGGCGTTCCCTTGACCAGCGGTTGGGAGAAGTTCACTCGCACCGAATGGGTTTCGATCACGCGCTGCGTCGAAAGCGTCGAACCGGCGCCGTCCGTTACGGCGGTGAGGTTCAGAGCGTTGTTCAGCTCGAACGTCGCCGCTGACACGCGGTCTTCCAGCGGTGTGAAGGTCACCAGCGCAGTCGCAGTCAGGGTCTGTTGCGCCGGATCGATCCGGGCGTCAATCTTGTACGACTCCACATCGATCCCCGCGCGCCGCTCCGGCGTCTGCCCAAGCAGCGTTGAGGCTGCGGCCACCCAGATACAAAACAACATCGGACTTCTCATCGTGATTCCTTATTCATTGACGCCGCAATTCGCCGCGCGGATTCGTCAAACGGGTCATGACCCGCCTCCAATGCCCGCCGCACCTCGCCCAAATCCTGCTTCATCCGCGCCGCGGCCTCCGGCGAACTCAGCAGTTTCAGCGCTGCCCGCGCCAGCGCCGCACCGGTCATCTCATCCTGGATCAACTCCGCCGCAATCGGCCGGCCTGCTACCAGGTTCACCATCGAATAGTACGGCACGCGCACCAGCATCCGCCCCAGCGCCCACGAAATCGCCGTGACTTTGTAGTAGGTCACCAGCGGGGCGCCCAGCAACGCCGCCTCAATCGTCACCGTCCCACTCGCCGCCAGCGTCACGTCGGCGTGCCCCATCACGTCCCACGTTTCGCCTTCAATCCGCCGTACCACCCCGTTGGCGCAAATTCCGTCGAAGAAGCCGGGTCCAAAACGTTCCGCTGTCCCCGCCGGCGTTGCCAGCAGGAACGTGCAGGCCTGCTCGGCCCCAATTCGCTCCACCGCGTCCCGCAACGCCGGCAAATGCCGCCCGATCTCGCCCCGCCGGCTGCCCGGACACAGCGCGATCACCGGCCGGCCCTCGGCAATCCCGTGGCGGGCGAAAAACTCCGCGCGGCTGTACCGCGGCCGCACTTGGCGGACCAGCGGATGGCCGATGTAATGCGCGTTGACGCCAAGGTCACGGAAAAACTTCTCCTCGAAGGGAAAGATGCAGTGCAACTCCGTCACGTTTCTCCGCATTTGCCGCGTCCGCCCCTGCCGCCAGGCCCAGGCCTGAGGCGCCACCAGGTAAAACACCGGAATACCCCGCCGCCGCAACTGCCGGGCCAGCCGTAAGTGGAAGTCCGGACTATCAGTTAGGATGGCGAAATCCGGCCGCTCCCGGTCCGCCGCAGCAATCAGCTTTCGATACTCGCCGTAGATCCGCGGGATGTGGTGCAACACCTCCACCAGTCCCACTACCGACAGGCTCGCCGCATCCACAACCGTCCGCACGCCCGCCGCCCGCATCTCCACGCCCGTACATCCAAAGTATTGACCATCCACGCCGCGCGCCCGCAATGCCGCCACCACGCCCGCCGCGTAGCGGTCTCCGGAGGACTCACCGGCCGATACCAGTACTTTCCACGCCACCCTTCCCAGTCTAGAGAATGCATCGCTTCCCTGGAGGGCACCAATCCGCAGCCTTGGCCGAATTCGTCCGGTTCTGGAGATCCGCTCTGCTAGACTGAAGGTGCTAACGAAGATGCCCGCGCCTATTTCGCCGCCACCCAGCCTCCGCCTCGGCCTGTTCGCCGAACGTTTTCGCAACGAAATGATCCCTCTTGCGAAACCCTTCTGCTACTACTCGGCGTCTGCCAACCTGAGCGATGACGATCGCCGCGAGTACCTCGACGAGCCCGTGGCCGCCTTGCCCCCGTCCATCGCCGCGCGCCTGCCCGAAATCCGCGTCCTCCTCGTCCCCTATCTCGAAAAGGACGATCTGGCCAAGGCGCCCACCACGGCGGAACCGCTCGTGGCCACCCACAAGCCCAAGGATGCGGACTCCATCTCCTACGGCCTGTCCTTGACCGGCGCATCCGCGGTCCTCGCCTTCGCCGTCAAGGACACCGAAGTCGCCGACTGCCACTACCGTTTCTATCGCGCCATCGCGGAAATGGCCGGCGGCAAGAACGGCAAGGACATCCCGGCTCCATACCTCGCACTTCTCCGCGAGGAACTCGCCCGCGGCGCGCACGGCGAGGTGGACGAAATCGCCTGGCGCATGAAAGTCGAACTCGATGAGAAGGACCGCGAGAGCGTTCGCCCCACCAAGCGCTTTCGGGAGTACGTCCGCCAGAGCTTCATCGATACGCTCACCCTGTACCTCCACGGCATCTGTTGCGACATAGACGTCGAAACCGGGCCCCGCCAACTGCCCTCCAATCTCCTCCGCAAGCGCCTCAAGCTCATCAAAGACGTCTATCCCGCCCCCCCAGGCTACGCCGTCTTCCCCGAAGATCTTTAGCCCGCCGCTAAACTTCGCACCACAAAGTGCTTGACGAACGAGAGCAATTGTGATTTGATAGCTCTTGTGGGACAAGTAGAACCGATCCGGATGACGGATCACGCCCTCGACAATCTCAACTACATCCGCTCGGCCATGGAGAGGGCCTCGTCCTTCACCGCCGTGCCCGGCCTGGGCGGCATGATCATGGGGGCCACGGCGCTGCCCGCCGCCTGGTGGGCCGCCCGCCAGTCCACTCCGCTCGGCTGGCTCACCGTCTGGCTGACCGAACTGATCCTCGCCGTCGCCATCGGGTCCCTGGCCATGGTGCATAAGGCCAATCGCTCCGGCGCGCCCATCTGGCACGAGGCCGGCCGCAAGTTCGTCCTCAGCTTCGCGCCACCCATTCTGGCCGGCGCCCTGCTGACCTGGCCGCTGTTCCACGCCGGCCTGTATCAAACCGTCGCCGCCGCCTGGCTCATGCTCTACGGGGTCGCCGTCATCGCCGGTGGCGCCTTCTCCGTTCGCATTGTGCCCGCCATGGGCCTCTGCTACTTCGCCCTGGGCGTTGTCACCCTCATCGCCCCGCCAGCCCTGCGGGACATTCCTCTCGCCGCCGGCTTCGGCGGGCTCCATCTCATTTTCGGATTCTGGATTCATAGGAGGTACGGTGGCTAGACCAGCACGTAAGATTCAACCGGGTCAGGAGATCGGCCTCGCCTCGGTGCAGAAGGACATTCCCCAACTCGACCGGCTCATCCACGAAAAGCTGCGGCTCGGCATCATCAGCGCCTTGGCCGCCGCTCCCTCGCTCACGTTTTCGGACCTCAAGAAACTTCTGGATGCCACCGATGGCAACCTGAGTGTCCACGCGCGCAAGTTGGAGGACGCCGGCTACATCAAATGCGAAAAGTCGTTCGAAGGCCGCATGCCCAGGACGGTGTACACACTCTCCAAACCGGGGCGCGCCGCCCTCAATCAGTACCTCAACCATATGGAGGCGCTCGTCCATGCCATGAGGAGCCCTCGTGGCTGAAGGCCTCCACGTCGCGCTCATAATGGACGGCAACGGACGCTGGGCCCAAGCCCGCGGCTGGCCTCGCCTGGCCGGCCATCGCGCCGGCGCCGAATCCGTCCGCCGCATCGTCGAAGCCGCCCCGGACCTTGGCGTCTCCACGCTCACGCTCTACGCCTTTTCGGCAGACAATTGGAAGCGGCCCGCCACGGAAATCTCCGGCCTTTTTCGCCTTTTCGCCCGCTACATGAAGCAGGAGACGGCCAAGCTGTGCGAGCAGGGCGTCCGTTTCCAGGTCATCGGCCGCCGGGATCGTCTCCCCGGCCCGTTGGTCTCCCTCATGGAAGCGACGGAACGGGCTACGGCCGCAGGCACCACGCTCCACCTGCGCGTCGCAGTCGACTACTCCTCCCGCGAGGCCATCGTCGGCGCCGCCACGGCCGGCGCCCGCTCGCGCGACGACTTCGCCCGCGCGCTCGGGCCGGATGTCGATCTCCTCGTCCGCACCAGCGGCGAGCAGCGCCTCAGTGACTTCCTCCTCTGGGAGTGCGCCTACGCCGAGTTCCATTTCGCCGATGTCCACTGGCCGGATTTCAACGCCGCCGGTTTCCGCCGCGCCCTCGACGAGTTCCACTCCCGCCAGCGCCGTTTCGGCGCCGTAGCCCCCACCCGTCTCCAGGCGCTGCGCTAAAGGCCGCAGTTTGGACTCGTCTCGGATAACCACGCCAGTTCGGCACGCCCGCTCCGTCGAAAACGATGCTTCTTGTCCTCGATGCGTGCCCGCCCCCTTCGCCGCTGGCGGCATTTTCATTACTTCCGGTGACCCGCCGGGCCATACTGGCTTGCTAACGCGCGCGGCTCGGAATCGGGATCTGAGCCGCGCGCGTTAGAACGTGTGAAATAATCAAAACCGCCCCGAAATGCGAGTTTTCCACAAGTACAGGCCTCGTAGGAAGCCCCAGGACGCGTTCTGACGAGCCGTCTGATGGTTTCGTATCCCCCCACGCGGCCGGTTCACCGATTTTGCATATTTTTTCACACCTTCTTAGCAAGCGGCCGGAACGGTTATTTCATGACCCTAAATCCGGCAGTTGCGAACGTCAGAATCCGCCATCTACGTGTAGCCGCAACTGGTTGCAGCAAAAACGGTTGTCACCCAGAAGATGATCTGCGCAGCAGTTGGAACTTGGTGGCGGCAAACGCCGAACTGGGTGCGGC
>JBBQLF010000111.1:0-10235 GCA_038327695.1 Bryobacterales bacterium | reverse complement strand
CCCCACGCCTCCAGATAGCGGCCCTGGTAGAAGTGGATGGCCCCGATGTTGACCCAGCGCTCGGCCTCCGCCTGGCGCTCGCCCCGCTCATGATGCAACTGCCGCGACTGCTCAAATGCCTGTAGCGCCGCTTCGTATTCGCCCTTGTAGAGCAGTTCCGCGCCCTGGCGATTGAGCAACAGCGGATCAGAACCGCCGGATGCGGCGGCGGCGGCCCCCATCAACGCCATCACCGCGATGATATGATGGCTCCGCACTGGAGCATCCAACCATGAAAGCCATCCGAATCGCATCCGTCCTCTTATTGGCGCTCGGCATCTGCGCACCCGTCAATCATACCCTTCAGGCACAGGCCAAGAAGAAACGGCTGCTCGTCATCGGCGCCGTGAAGGGCTTCCAGCACGACGCCACTTCCCACGCCATGGGCACGCTCTGGAAGCTGGGCCAGGAGTCCGGCCTCTGGGAGACCTACTTCAAAACGGACACCCAGCTCATCACCAAACAGAAGCTGACCGCGAACGCCAAGAATATTGACTACTTCGACGCCGTGGCCTTCTACACCACCGGCGAGCTCGACATGAACGACGAGCAGAAGGCCGCCCTGCTGGCCTTCGTCAAGGAGGACGGCAAGGGCTTCATCGGCGTCCATTCGGCCCCCGATACGTTCTACAAATGGCCCGAGTACGGCGAGATGCTGGGCGGCTACTTCGACGGCCACCCTTGGAACACCTTCCAGGCGCCCATCCTGATTGAAGACCCGTCCAATCCGCTGGTGAAGCACTTTGACAAATCCATCACCGTACTGGATGAGATCTATCAGGCAAAGGACTTTTCACGCGAGAAGGTGCGCGTGCTGATGCGCCTGGACGAATCCAAGCTGGATCTGACCAAGAAAGCCATCAAGCGCGCCGACAAAGACTGGGCCGTCACCTGGATCCGCCAGTACGGCAAGGGCCGCGTGTTTTATTCCACGCTCGGCCACACCGAGGAGTCCTGGAACCGGCCGGACGTGCAGAAGATGTGGCTGGAGGCCGTGAAGTACTGCATGGGCCTCACCAACGCCGACGCCACACCGCGCCCCCGGCCCTGACGCTCCACACCGGGCGCCATATAGGAATATACTGGTCGCGGATATTCCTATGTCAACATCTGAAGTCACCCGGCGTACTCTCCTTGCTTCCGCCTCCACGGCGCTTTCCGCGTCCAGAGTGATGGGCGCCAATGACCGCGTGCGGCTGGGCCTCATCGGCACCGGCGGCCGCGGCCAGCACCTGACGCGCATGGCCGGCCTGGCTGGCGGGGCCGAGTTCGCGGCCATCTGCGACGCGTGGGACCAGCGCCGTGCCGAAGGCGCCGCCCTCATCGCCAAGCAATTCCCTGGAGCAGCCAAGCCCGAGGAATTCCCGGACTACCGCAAATTGCTGGACCGCAAGGATCTCGACGCCGTCATCGTCGCCTCCACAGATCACTGGCACTCGCGCATGACCGTCGATGCCTGCCACGCCGGCAAAGACGTCTACGTCGAGAAGCCCATGACCTCCCTGCCCATGCAGGGCCACGGCATCGTCAAGGCGATGAAGGCCACGCAGCGCGTCGTGCAGGTGGGCGTGCAGCAGCGCTCCATCAGCCACTTCATCGAGGCCAAGGAGCGCTTCGTCGATTCCGGCCTCCTGGGCCCCGTCCACATGGTCCGCACCATCTGGAACGCCAATGGCGGTTACCTGACGCCCGTCCCCCCGGGCATGGAAACCAAGCCCGCCGGCCTCGATTGGGACTCCGTCCTCGGCTGGCTGCCCAAGCGGCCCTGGAATCCCAAGATGTACTTCAACCGCTTCGCCTACTGGGAGTTCTCCACCGGCGGCCAGACCGGAGGCCTGTTCGTCCATATGGTGGACGTCGTCCACTGGTACCTCGGCCTCACCAACCCGCTTTCCGCCGTCGCCATCGGCGGCATCTACCAGTACAACGACGGGCGCGACACCGCCGATAATATCAACTTCGCCCTCGACTATCCCAAGCAGGTCAACGTCACCTTCGAGGCCACCATCACGGACATGATCCCGCGCGAATCGGCCGACATCGTCTTCATGGGCGAGAAGGGACGCCTGAACATTTTCCGCTACGGCTACCGCTTCCTGCCCCTTGGCGGCGGCGAGCCTGTAGTGGCCAAGGGCGGGCCGGAACCGGCCCATATGGCGAACTTCCTGGCCTGCGTCAGGTCCAGGAAGGCCCCCAACGCCAACGCCGTAGACGGCCACTACGGGGCCATGGCGTGCCACATGGGCAACCTGGCTTATCAGAAGAAACAGCGTGTGGCGTGGGACGCCAAGTGGGCCGTCTAACCTGAAAGGAGCAAGCACATGAAGATCGGGATCAACATGGAGTTCTGCCGTTGCGAAGATCTCTCCTTCGCCGCGGGTGTCAAACGGGCGGCCGGCCTCGGCTACCAGATCATCGAACCGATGGTGCACAACGGCCGCGAGCTTCTCTCCGAAGCCGGCTACTTCCACTCCGTCTCAATGGATGACGATCCATACGACGCCCTCGAAATCTGCCAGAAGTACGGCGTCCACTGCTCCGGCTTGTCCGCCCACACGCCGCTCATGCGCCCAGAGATCGCCGTGCCCTACCTGGAGAAGGCCATCCGCTTTGCCAAGGTGCTGGGCGCTCCGGTGGTCAATACCGACGAGGGCATCCGCCCGCCGTGGCTCGACGACACCGAAATCTGGTATGCCATGAAGTACACCTTCAAGAAGGTCCTGCCCATCGCCGAGCGCTACGGCATCTTCGTCGGCATCGAACCTCATCAATCCATCTCCAAAACCACGGACGGCCTGCTGCGCATCGCCACCCTGGTCGAGTCCCCCATGCTCAAGGTGAATTACGACACCGGCAACGCATTCCTCGGCGGGGAAGACCCCTACGATGGCTTGACGGCCGTCCTGCCGCGCGTCGTCCACGTGCACGCCAAGGACATCTCCATCCAGGTCGCCGAAGCCGAAAAGGGCAAGGTGACCGGCACGCCCGTGGGCTGCGCCTGCGGCGACGGGGTGATCGATTGGTCGCGCGTCATTCATATTCTCAAGGGCGCCGGCTATGAAGGAGTTCTGTCGGTGGAATGCGGCACGCCGTCCCAGGCGGCTCGCTCGTTGGCCCATCTCAACGGGGTTCTCGGTCATGCGTAAATGGGCTCTCCTGCTCGCCATGCCGCTGGCCGCCCAGATCGCGCCCGTGCCGGACAAGTTCTTCTTCGACAACGGCAAGGTCCGCGTGCTGATCCTCACCGGCCGCAACAACCACGACTGGCGCGTCACCAATCCCTATCTGCGCGAAGTGCTCCAGCAGACCGGCCGCTTCGACGTGCGCGTCACCGAGGAACCCTTCGGCCTCAACACCGAAACTCTGCGGCCCTACGACCTGCTGATCTCCAACTACTGCGGCCCGCGCTGGGGCGCCCCGGCCGAAAAGGCCGTCGAAGAGTTCGTCAAAGCCGGCAAGGGTCTCGTCGTCGTCCACGCCGGCAGCTATCCGTTCGGCGAAACGGCCGTGCTCAGCGAGCATATGGGCCGCACCGGCGTCTACCAGAAACCCTGGGCCGAGTGGGGCGCCATGGTGGGCGCCACCTGGTCCGACGCCGCGCCGAAGACCGGCCACGGCCCCCGCGATGCCTATGAAGTTGTGTTCCAGGATAAGGCGCATCCCGTCACCGCCGGCCTCGGTGAGCGCTTCGTCACCTCCGATGAGCTCTACCGCGACTTCCGCCTCAAGCCCGGCATCCACGTCCTGGCCCAGGGCCGCGAGAAACCGCTCATCTGGACTACTGCTTACGGCAAGGGCCGCGTCTTCCATACCGCGCTCGGCCACGATCTCGACGCCATGCACACGCCCGGCTTTGTGGCCACCTACGCGCGCGGCGCCGAGTGGGCCGCCACCGGCGCCGTCACGCTGCCCGCCAAAATCGGCACCAATCCCAAGAACGCAGACGCGGTACGCGTCCTTCTGGTCAGCGGCGGCCACGATCACGAATCGTCGCTCTACGGAGTATTCGAAAAATGGCGCGACGTGCGCGTCAATGTGGACCCGCATCCGGTCCCGTTTCGCAAGGATCTGCGCAAGGACTACGACGTTCTGGTGCTGTACGACAGCATTCAGGCAGACCAACTGACAGAGAAGGCGCGGCAGAATCTGAAAGACTTCGTCGAAGCCGGCAAGGGCCTCATCGTCCTCCACCACGCCATCATCGACTTCGCCGCCTGGGATTGGTGGTGGAAGGAAGTGGTGGGGGGCCGCTATGTGCTGAAAGCCGAGCCGGACTATCCAGCCTCGAAATACCTCCACGACGTGGAGATGGTGGTGACGCCCAAGGCCGGCCACCCGATCACTAAGGGCCTGACCCAGATGCGGCTCTTCGACGAGACCTACAAACAGGTCTGGCACCGGCCCGACGTGCAGGTGCTGCTCACCACGGACCACGCCACCAGCGACCTCGACATCGGCTGGGTCAGCCCCTACCCGAAGTCGCGCGTCGTCTACCTGCAGCCGGGCCACGGCCGCGAATCGCACGAACTGCCGTGGTTCCGGAACCTCGTGCACCGCACCATTCTGTGGACCGCCGGACGCTGAACCCGGCCTGACGCCGCCTACTCGGCGGCGGGCTCGGGCACGGGCGGCACCTTGACGGCATGTTCGAACAGGAAGCTGAGCGTCTTCTCCGTCAGGATCCGGTTGGCGATCCGGTCCAGCGACCCGTCCTTCTCCATGCTCATGCGCACGGCCGCCACCGGCTCACGCCTCTGGCGGGCGATGCGCTGCAGTTCGCTGTCCATCTCGTCCTCGCTCACATGCAGGCTCTCCGCCGAGGCCAGCTTGCCCAGCAGCAGCGACGCCGTCACGTCGCGTTTCGCCCGGTCATGTTGTGTCGCGCGAAGCTTGTCCCAATCCAGTTTCAGCTTGCTGGTATCCATGCCCTGCGCCTTCCACTGGCGCAACTGGCCCTGAATGGTGCTCTCAATCTGGTTGTTCACATACGTTTCCGGCAGCGGGAAATCGTGCGCATCCACCAGCTTGTCGATCAGCTTGTTCTTCGCTTCGCTCTGCGCCGTGTGCTCCCGGTCCCGGAAGATGGACTTGCGCACTTCCTCGCGCAACTCCTCCACGTTCTGGAAATCACCCAGGTCCTTGGCGAAGTCGTCGTTCAACTCCGGCAGCTCCTTCAGGCGGATCTGCTTCAACGTGACATTGAACTTCACCGTCTTGCCCGCCAGCTTCTCCGCCGCGTAATCGGCCGGATAGGTGATCTCAGCCTGCCGCACATCGCCCGGCTCGGCGCCCCGCAGCGCGTCGGTGAACGATTGAAATGTATCCTTGCCGGCGATCTCGATGTTGATCTCGTCCTGCTTCATCGGTTCGCCTTCGAGCCCTTCGGCCGACTCCAGCGAAACCAGGCAGTTGTCGCCATCCACACTCGGCCGCGGATCTACGTTCACAAACTGGGACTTGGATTCGCGGATGTCGTTGATCCGGCCATCCACGTCCTCATCGGTGACCACCGGCTCGGCGTACTCCACTTCCAGCCCCCGAGTCTCCTTCAGCTCGAACTCCGGCGCCACTTCGAATTCAGCCTTGAAATGGACCGCCTCGCCCTCATGGAAGTGCAGGTCCTTGATCTGCGGACGGCTTACCACGCGCAGGTTCTCCTGCTCGTAGGCCTTCTCCAGATACCGCGGGATCAGCTCCTCAATCGCTTCCTGACGGATGTCAGCCGCATAGCGGGTGCGCACAATACTGGCCGGCGCCTTGCCCGGCCGGAAGCCCTGAATGTGCGCCTTCGCGCGGACCTTTTCCACTACCTTCTCAATCTCGGCCGAAACGGCGTCGGCGGGGATGTGGATGTCGAGTGAGTGCTTGCAGCCTTCAATGAGTGCCAATGTGAGAACCTCCGCACACCAAAAGGCGGGCCATCCGAGGCCCGCCTTTGATGCGATCTACGTGAGAACGTTTGAGCCTGAAACCACTATTTTCGCATGGTTTCGCCCTCCGGCGCGAACCGGATTGCCGGACTAGGCGACGCGCGCGTCGCTGCGCAGCGCCTCGGCCTTGTCGGTCAGCTCCCAGGTGAAGCCCTCGCCCGTGCGGCCGAAGTGGCCGAACGCGGCGGTGGCCCGGAAGATCGGCCGGCGCAACCTCAGATGATCGATGATGCCCTTCGGGTTCAACGGGAAGTTGTTGCGGACGATTTCGGTCATCCGCTCTTCATCCACCACGCCGGTGCCGAAAGTCGATACCAGCACGCTGACCGGCTCAGCCACGCCGATGGCATAGGCCAGCTGCACTTCGCAGCGCGTAGCCAGACCGGCGGCCACGATGTTCTTGGCGATGTAGCGCGCCATGTAGCACGCCGAGCGGTCCACCTTCGTCGGGTCTTTGCCCGAGAACGCGCCGCCACCGTGACGGCCCATGCCGCCATAGGTGTCCACGATGATCTTCCGGCCCGTCAGGCCCGTGTCGCCGTGCGGGCCGCCCACTTCGAAGCAACCCGTCGGATTGATGTGATACTTCGTGTTGGCGTCCACCATGTGGGCCGGCACCACCTTACCGATAATGCCGGTGCGGATCGCCTCCACCAAGCCATCGGGCATCGTGTTCGGCTTGCTCGGATGAGGATCGTGCTGCGTGGAGACCACGATGGCGTCGATCCGCGCCGGCTTCCCGTTGACATACTCCACGCTGACCTGGCTCTTGCCGTCGGGCCGCAGCGACGCCACCTCGCCCTTGTTGCGCGCCTCAGACAGGCGCTGCACCAGCTTGTGGGCCAGCATGATCGGCAGCGGCATCAACTCTTCGGTCTCATCGCAGGCATAACCGAACATCAGGCCTTGGTCGCCGGCGCCGCCGGTATCCACGCCCATGGCGATGTGCGGAGACTGCCCGTGAATGAGACTCATCACGGAGCAGGATTTGTAGTCGAATCCGTAATCGGAACTGGTGAAACCAATGTCCTTGATCACGGCGCGAGCCAGGTCCGGAATGTCCTTGAAAAACTTAAGGTCCGTGGTCGTGATTTCGCCGGCCACGATGCAGGTGCCCGTGGTAACCAGCGTCTCACAGGCCACTCGGCCCATCGGGTCTACTGCCAGGATGGCGTCCAGGACGGCATCACTGACCTGATCGGCAATCTTATCGGGATGTCCTTCGGTGACGGACTCCGACGTGAAAATATGACGGCTAACGTCGGGCAACTCGATTCCCTCCTGGGAATAAGATAGAGGGCTCGGGGACGGCGTGCGCAGACCGCGGGCTTTTGACTCCCTCCCAGTCTAGCGGAGCGGATTTTGCAGGGTCAATGGAACTGCTTCAATTGCGTTACCCGGGCGCTCAACGGTCACAAATCCCCCCTGAACGGGGGGCGGTTGGCGGCGTCCGCCCGTCCGCACGCCGCCCCAGCCAGTTACCGCCCGATCTCGACCTTGATCGATTTCGGCCGCGCAATCTCCTTCTTCGGCAGCGTCACCTTCAACACGCCGTTGTCGTAGGTCGCCGCCACCTGGTCGGCGTCCACCGTGTCCGGCAGCGCAAAGGCCCGCTGGAAATTGCCGTAGCTCCGCTCGATCCGGTGATAGCCCCCTCGCTCGGCTTGCTTCTCGAATTCCCGCTTGCCGCAGAACGTCAGCGTGCCATTCTCGATCTTCAGATCGATATCCTCCAGTTTCACGCCCGGAACGTCCGCCGTCAGCGTCAACGCCTTCTCATCTTCGGCGATGTCCACCTGCGGCGCCCACGGCCGCGCCGGCGGGGCCTCCTGCAGGAAACGGTCCAACGACTCCGAAAGTAGCGACAGCGCTCCGGCCGGGAAACTCTCAAAGGTGGGGAATTGCGAGCGGCGAATCATGGTGTTCATTTGTTTCTCCTCTGCATTGGGTAACTCCGACAATTCCACTGTACAACCTTCTTGTGACGGTGTCAAGTATTCCTGATGGCTAGACACTCATATTTCTTGACACGCTCTATCTCCGCGCCTCGCAGCCCCCTCCAGCCCAGTCGCCGTCAGCCGGTTCCCCCAACCGCACCCAGAATCTCCCGCATCAACGGAACCCGCTCCAGCGCACCCTGGCGCATGTCCGGATCCGAGATTCCCGCCAGCCATCCCCCCACAATCTCTCTGGCCTTCTCCAACGCCCGAAGCCCGTCTACCCGCTCCAGCGCCGTGCCGTCCCTCTCGATGAGGTAGTGGTTGTAATACGTCCAGGCCCGGTCTTCCACCGTGCCGCATCGCTCCAGCGTCTCGATGGCGGTGCGGGACAGCGCCCGCGCCTGGCTGATCTCCCCCAGTTGAAAGTAGGCTCGCGCCATGCCGGAGACGTCCATCATCTCGTACGCCAGCGTGCCCAGCTTCGCCCGGATCGCGCGTCCTCGCGAAAACTCATCCAGCGCCTTGGCAGACTCGCCCTGCTCCAGATAGACATAGCCCCGGTTGGTGGCAGTCAGCCCCAGAATGTACGGCTGGTTGATCGCCGCATTGATCGAATCCGCCTCCTGGTAGTAGCGCAGCGCTTTCCCAGGGTCTCCGCTCCACCAGTAGGCGGTCCCCAGGCTGTTGGCGCACTTACCCATGCCTTTGCCCTTAAGATCGCGAAGCCGTGCGTAGATGCCCTCTGCCTGATGCAGATTCTTGAACGCCTCCTCATACAACCCGATGCTCCGGTAGACGATGCCGATATGGTTCAGCGCCTCGGCCCGCCCGCCGTGATCCTTGGTCATCTCAAACAGACGGATCGCCTCTCGCAGGCACGCCAAAGCGGCGCTGGCGGACTGCTTGTGCCAGAGGCAGAGGCCCTGAATCGATAGCGCGGCCGCCCGGCCCGCCTGATGGCCGCACCCGCCGAAGCACCCCGCCGCCCGCCCCACCTGTTCAATCGCCTCGTCGAACCGGTCCATGTGCCGCAGGCACCACCCGGTGTTCAGATACGCGTGTCCGGCGGCAATGGCATCCGGCTTGCCGGCGCAGATCGCCGAGGCCTCCTGGAAATACTGGAGGGCATCGCCATAGGCGCCGGCCTGCTGAAGAAGTTGCCCCAGGCAAACGGCGGTGCCGCAAACGCGCTGCTGGTCCGCCTCCGCTGGAGCCTGCTTCCGGAAGGACTCCTGACAGGCTTGGCGGATGCGTGCCGAGTCAAAATCCTTCCAGAATCCCGCCAGCCTGTAGTGGCTCCCCGTCTCGGACGCACCGTACAAATAGCCGGCATCGGTGACGCACGCAAACAGCTTGTCGCGCTCGCCCGCACCCTTCAGGTGGGCTGGCAAATACCGGGCCATGTAGCCGCGGACCGGAATTTCTCCCTGGTACTGCCGCCAGCCGGAGCTGGCCAGCGCCTTGTGTCCCTCCTGCGCAACCACCCAATAGAGCCCGCTTCTGTTCCGGTCTGCCAGCCAGTCCGCCAACGACTTGTGGAAGAACTTGATTCGGCCGTCCCCGGAAGCGAGCAGGGCCCCGAAGGAGTCGCGGATTTCCGTGGCGTCATAGGCGCTCAGACCGAGCGCCTCAGCCATCGAGTCTAGCGGCAGCGGCTCACAGGCCGCGGCCACCACCTCCAGAAGCCGCCGATCCCGCCGCGCGTACTCCTCCATCCTGCCGGTAAACTGCCTGTCGAAGAGCTTCGAGTAGACCGCTCCGAGACCGCGCGGAAACGCCGTGACATGGTCGAGGCTCAGCCTGCCGCTCTCCAACTCATCCAGCATTAGCTCCAGATACAGCCAGTTCTTCTCGCTCACGTCGAGAATCTGATTCATCGTCTCTCTGCCGATGACGCCGCCGGAGGCGAACCTCCCCATTGAAGCCTGAACGAACTCGATCACGTCGGCTGTGTTTTCCGGCGAATCGGCCGCCAGCACCAGCGGGTCCAGTGCCTGCAGCGGTTGCATCACTTCGATCTCCGGCCGGCTGGTAATCAGCAGCCGGATCCACTCCGGCAGCATCGGGATCACCTCGGCCAGGAAGCGGGCCAGTTCGTTCTCGCCGTCCTGCGTGGCCTCATCCAGCCCGTCGATCAGGATGAGGATGCGGCGGTCCGGCAGCGGCAGGTCGTGGATCGGCTGCGTGATCAGCTTCTCGAGCAGCACTCGCGGGCTGCCCTCCTCGCAGATCTCCTCCAGGTTCGGCAGCGCCGCCAGCCGGTCCATATAGCCGGGTAGTTGGCTCGAAAGCTGAGACGCAACCGTCCGGATCACCCGTCCTGGAT
>JBBQLF010000110.1:0-10255 GCA_038327695.1 Bryobacterales bacterium | reverse complement strand
CCAGACTTCGGGCTTGATCCGCATGCCGAAGCCGGGCAAGTCCGGCGCGGTAATGTGGCCGTCCTTGGGGACCGGCGGGTCCTCCAGCATCAGCGGCCAGTCGTGCTCGTAAAACCGTTGGCAGCTCTCCTGAATCCACAGGTTCGGCATGGCCGTGGAAAGATGAGTGGAGGCGAAAAACAGCAGCGGCCCCCCGGCCGTGTGCGGCGCAAACGGCAGTTGATGGGCGTCGGCCATCGTACAGATCTTGCGAGCCTCGGTCAGCCCGCCGCACCAGCAGAGATCGAACATCACAAACTTGGCGGCGCGCGACTCCATCATCTGTTCGAACTGGAGCTTGCCGGCCATGCGCTCGCTGATGGTCAGCGGCAGCGTCGTGGAGTCGGCCAGTTGGCGGTAGTTCGCCCAGTTGCCGGGCATCAGCATGTCTTCCAGCCACATCGGCTGAAACGGCTCCAGCGCCTTGGCGATGCGGGTGGCGGCGGTCACGCTCCAGTAGGAGTGAAACTCGATGAGGATCTCGATGGAGAGGCCGAAGGCGTCGCGCAACATGCGCACGGGCTTCAGCGCTTCATCGATCTGCTGTTGGGTGATGTACTGCCGGTTGGTCTGGCGCGCGGCGTTGTCGAACGGCCAGATCTTGATCGCCCGTACACCATGCTGGTCAATGAGCTCCCGCATGATCTTGACCGGCTCTTTGAGGAAGTCGTACTTGTGCGGGAAGCACGTATTGTACAGGCGCACCCGCGGGTTGGCGCGCCCGCCGATCAGGCGGTAGACGGGCGCATTCAGCGAGTGGCCCAGCAGGTCCCACAGGGCCAGATCGATGGCGCTGAGGGCGCGGATCTCGGCCCCGCCCGCGATCTGGAAATCGAGCATGTTGTAGAGGTCGTTCCAGATCCGCTCGATGTCGCGCGGGTCTTTGCCCAGCAGCGCCGGCGCAAAGTGCGAGTGGATCATCTCGGCCTCGCCGGCGTTGCGCGGGTAGGTCTCGCCGATGCCCGCCACGCCCCCATCCGTGTGGATCTTGAGCCACGTCCAGTGTGGCCAGAACGCCGCGTCCTGGCGCGACTTCCAGTACACCGTCTCGATCTTGGTGATCTTCAGCGGTGGCGCGCTGGCGGCGGCCAGCAGCGCCGGCATCATGGCACGGCGGCTCAACATGTGCGCTATTGTTTCATGTTCGCCAACCGCGCGCGAGCGTCCAGCAGGTAGACGTTCAGCTCCACGGCCTTGGCGAATTCGGCTTTGGCCTTGACGTTGTCGCCAACACCTTGCGCGGCCAGCCCGCCGACGTAGTGGGCCATCGCCAGCCGCGCGCGGCCGGACTGCCGCTCGCCGAACTTGGCGAAAAATTCCTGCCCCGCGGGCCGTGTCTCGGCCTTGGCTGCGGCCGCCGCCAGCGACGCAAACAGCTTCCTGGCGCGCGCCGCTTCACCCAGCTTGCCCAGCGAGAGCGCCTGGTAGTAGACAGACACCGCGCCGCTGTCCACCGTCGCCCGCGGCATGTCCTCGGTGCCGATCAGCTCGGCGGCCGACTCGCGCCACGCCTTCTTCGCGGCATCCTGCTGGCCCATCGCCGCCTGCGTCAGGCCGGTATAGTAGAACACCTCCGGCGCGCGGCTGCCGCGGTAGGCGCGCGTGACTTCCAGAGTCTCCGGATACTGGATGGCCGTCTGATAATCGGCCAGCGCGGCGGCGTAGTCCTTGGCGGCGAATTTGCGATGGCCGCGAAGCAGGTGCGCGTCGGTCCAGGCGTCCTGCACGTTGAACCGCGCCCCGCCCTCCCACAGATGGAAGTGGCGTTTGCTCATGATGGCTATGGCGGAGTCGTACCGGCCCGCCAGAATCTCCAGCGAGACAATCCGCGAGGTGGCGTCATCGCGCTTCTCCGCCGTGGCCCGGTTCTTGTCAAACAGCGCCAGGCGCTTCTCCACAGGCGTCTCAGTGAACTCGTAGAGACGGTCCAGCTCGAACAGATGCAGCGCGTCGCCGCTGTTCAGCGCCACAGCCTTCTCCAGAGCGGCAATCGCTTTGGGTGCGCCGCCGTCCTGCCGCCCATAGGCCACAGCCAGATTGCGGTAGGCAATCGCCATGGCCGGGTCCAACTGCGTCGTCTTGGTCCACAACCGCACCGCTTCCTCCGGCTGGCGGTCAAACAGCAGCAGCCCCAGGTAGTAGGGCGCCCGCGCATCTGTGGGGTTCGCCTTCATCGCGGCCCGCAGTGCGTCCATCGCCTCCATCTGGAACGGAAACTGGCGGTCGTACGGCATGGCGGCGGCGCGCTTGTAGTGGGCCAGCGCCGTCTCCTTCTGCCCCATCAGCTCAGTCAGGTAGCCGCGATAGTAGTGCACCATCGGCGACTTCACCGGCATGCGGTCCAGCATCATGTCGGCCTCGCGCCACATGCCGGCGTTCATGCAGGAGACGATCAGCTCCAGTCCTTCCGCCGGCTGCTTCTGGCTGGTCGTGAGCAGTTCCATCGTGTCGCCAAAGCCGCGGATGTCGATCGGATCAATGGCGCGCAGCGCCTTGCGAGCCTCCGACGCTTCCCCGCCCCGGCCGCTGCGCATCAGGATGGTGGACTTCAGCGAAAGCGCCCGCGTGTTCCACGCGTTGGTCACCAGCGAGCGGTTGACATACGTCAGGGCCGCCTCCGTATCGCCCTGCAGCCCTTTGATCTCGGCGATCTGGAAGTTCGCGGCCGACTCCCACGCATACGTCCAGGCGGCCCGTTGCAGCCAGTCCTCGGCGTCCTTCAGCTTGCCCTGGAACTTCAACGCCAGACCCAGATGATACAGCGAGTCGCCGTCCTTGGCCCGCGTGTAGTTCGCCCCCACCCGCGCCGTGGCGGCTCGCAGCAACTTCTCCGCATCGGCATAACGGCCGCGCTTCAGATACAGAATCCCCAGCGCCGTGTTGTTGCGCACGTCGCCCGCATCGCGCCGCAGCGCCTCTTCGTAGTAGGGGTCAGGCTCCAGCGCCGGGCTGTGGAACTGCTCCAGCCGCAGGCCCGCCAGATAGAGCTCTTCCGTGCTCTTGACGTCCTTCGGCTCGGCCGGCGGCTCCACCGGCTTGGGCAGCGGCAGCTTCGCCAGTTCCACCGGCTGATAGGACACCAGCTCGCGGCCCGCGCCAAACAGCGTAACTTTCAGATCCGTCTCCTTCACGCCGGCCGGCAGCGCGAACTCGCCCGTGATCGCGTGCGCCGGATCGATATCCTTCGTCACGCTCCACAACTCCTTCGTCCCGGCCGTCACGCTGGCCTTGGCCTGCGCAAATGCCCGCGTGGCGTAGAAGCCGGCCTTCACCTGGCCGCCTTTCACGTCCAGATTGACGGCCGCCTCGCGCGTGGCGTTCTTGGTGCCCCCGATCTCGCGGAACGGGTACCAATACTGTTTCACCGTCTTGGTCTCATACGGCTGCAGCCAGCTGTAGTCCGGCTGATTGTCGCTCCATGCGCCCACCATCAGCTCCAGGTACGGCCCGTCGGTGTCGCTCAGGATCTTGTCCCACAACCGCCCGCCCGGACCCGTGCCCCATGTGAAGAACTTCTTGCCGGGCACCTGGTGGCGGTCCGCCACGTGCAGCGTACCGGCCTGCTTGCCGTGGTCGTAGCCGGAGAGCCAGTCGTCGTTCTCGTTCCACGCGAACATCGAGATCGAGCTCGGGTGGTTCTTCCACATGCTGACGTCCACGCCTTTGGTGAAGTCGATCCCGTTGTACACCGAGTCTGCCACCGGCCAGCGCGAAAACTCGCGCTTGGCGTGCTGCGTGGCAAACTGCGTGCTGGGCGGGAAGATCACCTGGTAGTTGTCATTGGTGTGCACGGCCACGTTGGCGAAGTACAGCAGTGAGTTCTGCAGCGGTGTGGTATTCAGCGCCGTCACCTGCGCCTCCAGCACAGACGAGCCCGGCCGCAGCGTCAACCCCACCGCCCATCGCATCCGGTCCCGCAACTCCACCTCGCCCATCCACACCGTCTTTGAGCCGTCGGGAAATTCCTGCGTCCTGTACAGCACCGGCAGGAAACTCGACGCCCGGTGATGGTGCGGAATGTTCCACTCCACGCCGCCGCTGATCCACGCGCCCAACATGCCGATCAGCGCCGGCTTGATGACGGACTGCTTGTAGAAAAAGTTGTAGCCGTTGGTCTTGTCCACGGCCTCGAAGATGCGGCCGCCCAGTTCCGGCAGCACGCACACCTTGATGTACTCGTTTTCCAGACACACCTGCGTGTAGCTCTTGTCCTCCTTCACGTCGCTCAGCGTGTCGTACATCGCGTACGGATAGACCAGGCCCTTGGCGCCCTGATAGGTCCGGCCGGTATAGAAAAACGGGTTCAGGTCGGGCGCGCCGGCGACGTAGGTGGGTATCACCACCTGCATCTCGGCCACCTTCACCTGAGCGGGCAGCAGCGCGGAGCAGAGGAGGAAAAGGGTGAAAACTCGGAAAGACATGGGGAAAGACATGGGCGCAAATCCTTTGTGATCTCGACAATGCGTTCAGGCCCCCGCCCGGCTAGGGACGGGAGCCTGAAAAAATGCGGACGGCTTAACTATACAGCCGGTCTGAGCTGCGTTCGTTGTTCCAGTTCTCCGTCGGCTCAAAGTAACCGGCGCCGGGCGCCAGGTGCTTCTTGATCTCGTCGGGATTGGGTTCCACGCCGAGGCCGGGTTTGTTGGGGACGACGGCGAAGCCCTTTTCGTAGATGGGCTGATCGTTGCCGGTGACCAGGTTGGACCACCACGGCACGTCCACCGAGTGATGCTCCAGCACCAGGAAGTTTTCCGTGGCGGCGGCGCAGTGCACGTTGGCCATGAACGAGATGGGCGTGCCGGCAAAGTGCATGGCCATGGCGTGACCATACTCCATCGCGACGTCGCCGATCTTCTTGGTTTCCAGTAACCCGCCGGAAGTCGCCAGGTCAGGATGGATGATATCCACGGCGTGGTTCTTCAGAAGCTCAATGAACGGCTCCTTCAGATAAATGTCCTCGCCGGTCAGCGTGGGAATGCTGACGGCGTCCGTGATCTGCTTCCAGAGCGCGGTCTGTTGCCAGGGGACCATATCTTCCAGCCAGGCCAGGTTGTACTTCTCCAGTCCCTTGCCCAGCCGGATGCAGGAGTTCACGCCCAGATGGCCGAAGTGATCGGCGCACAGGGGGAGTTCCCAACCCACAACTTCGCGGATCTGGGCGACGTAGTCGCACATCAGGCCCACGCCCTTATCGGTAATCTCCATCCCCGTAAACATATGCGGAATGTTGCCCACTTCGCGCTGCGTCATGCCGCCAGGGCGGGTGAGGCAGCCCGGGATCTTCTCCACCAGATCCACCCCGAGATCCATCTTCATCCAGGTGAAGCCCTCCGCGACGCGCTTCTTCATCCTCTCGCCGTAGACCTTGGGATCGTGGGATTCGGTCGTGTCGCAGTACAGCCGGATCTTGTCGCGGAACTTGCCGCCCAGCAACTGGTAGGCGGGCACGTTATACGCCTTGCCCGCCAGATCCCACAGCGCCATTTCAATGCCGCACACGCCGCCCGCCTGCCGCGCGTGAAAACCAAACTGCTTGATGCGCCGGAAGATCTTGTCCACGTCGCAGGGGTTCTGGCCGATCAGCCGGCTCTTCAGCATCAGCGCGTAGGTCACGCTGGCGCCGTCGCGCACTTCCCCATAACCCGAGATGCCCTGGTTGGTGTCGATGCGGATAATCGGCGCCCGCATCGGCGCGCCCGTCACATGCGCGAAGCGCAGGTCCGTGATCTTCAGATCAGTCGGCTTCGAGGCCGTCTTCACGTTGCCCTGATAGGCCTGGATCGTGTCTTCGGCCCAGAATGCGCCAGCGGCTGCGGCTCCCACCGCTCCGCCCAGAAAACTCCTACGGCTGGTGCCGCGCTTGTTCTTCCACCATTTCTTCGTCATGAAATCTCCTGGTCCCTAGCGCTGCCCTTGCGGCTTCATGCGCATCTTCGAGCCTTTGGATTCGGCCCACTTGTTGAAGTCGTCGATCATCGGCTGGCTCCAGCCGGCGTCGATTTGCCCGGGCGTGTACTTCTGTTCGCGCAGCATCTGATGGCCCCAGTTGTCCCTCAGTTGCGTCATCTCGCTCTCGTCGGCAACCTTCTCCGCCAATTGCGCGGGGATGAAGATGATGCCGTCGGGATCGCTCAACACGATGTCGCCCGGCAGCACGGTCACTTCGCCGATGCGGATCGGAATGTTCCAGCCCATCAGCGTCACATCGGCGATGGCGCTCGGATGGAAGTCCCGCGCATAAACTTTAAATCCCGGGATCTCCAGGATGCCGGTTGGATCACGCACCGCGCCGTCTACCACCAGGCCCGTGCCGGTCTTGGTCATGATCGAAGTGGCCAGGTTATCGCCGATGATCGTGCCGTCTTTGATCTTGCCGAACAGATCCACCACCATCACGTCGCCCTTGGTCAGCGAGTCGATCACCCACGAGTTCTGCCCGCGGCCGACGCGGCCTTCCTTCTTGGCGTGGTCGTTGATCATGTTGTTCACGTCCGGGCGCATCGGCATGAACTGCGCGGTCACAACCCGGCCCACCAGGCGCTCGCCCGGCTTCACGTTCAACGTCTTCCAGCCGCCTTCAAACTGCAGGCGGTAGCCGGCGCCGCGAATCGTGCCCCAGGCCTCTTCGGCGCTCGTGTTCTTGAGCCGCGCGACGATCTCGTCCGGCACCTTCGGCCGGCCGTCGGGGAATCGATCCCCTTTCCATTCGCGGGTCAGCTCCGTCCGTTGCTCGGTAGTAAACATGCCCAACTGCGCGGACAGCGGGCTGAGGCTGAGTGCCGCTACTGCGGCCAGAATAGCTATGCGAGTCATGTCGATCTAGGTGCTCCTAAGTTGAAAAACGTTACGGTTTACCAGAAATGGTGATTGGTCGCGACTGCGCCGGGAAAGACATAGGCATACATCATCACGATCAGTCCGATGATCAGCGCCAGCACCACGCCATGCTTAAACACGGCGCGGAACAGGTCGCCTTCCTTGCCCTCGATGCCCGCCGCCACGCAGGCCACAATCAGAGACTGCGCGCCGATCATCTTGCCCATCACGCCGCCGGTGGAGTTCGCCGCCGCCATCAGCACCGGGCTCAAGCCCAGCTTGTTGGCGGTGATGACCTGCAGATTGCCGAACAGCGCGTTGGAGCCGGCGTCGGTCCCGCTCAACGCCACGCCCAGCCAGCCGATCATTGTGCCGAAAATCGGATAGAAGAACCCCGTGTGCGTCATGGCCAGCCCCATCACCGCGTCCATGCCGCAATAGCGCGTCACATACGCCAGGCAGATCATCGCCATGATGGCCACCAGGCTGAAGCGCATCCGCACCACCGTCCGGCCGAACACCCGGAGCGTGCGGCCCAGGGACAGGCCCAGCACCGGCCCGGCGATCAAGCCCGCCAGAAACGTCGCCGTGCCCACTGTCGCCAGCCAGTCAAAGCCAAACACCGCCGCCTCTGTGACGTCCTTCGGCACAACCGGCGCAGTCCGCAGCACCATGTGGTCCAGGCCCGGCACCGGGATCTTGATGCTCGTCGTCACCAGAAACCTTTTGATGGACGGCAACCCCCACAGCACGACGAAGATGCCGATCAGCAGGAAGGGCGACCACGCATGAATGATCTGCGCCGTGGTGTACTGCTTCTTCACCGCCTGCACCGTCTCGCGCTCTTCCGGAAAACGGTACACCGGTTGCGGCTTCCAGAACTTAAAGAACACGGCGCACACCAGCAACGCGGCCATGCCGCTGACAATATCCACCAGGGAGGAGTCGATGTAGTTGGACCAGAAAAACTGCGTGCCGCCGAAAGCCAGACCGGCCGCCAGGCAGCCGGGCCACGCCTTCCAGGTGTCCCGCCAGCTCACCTGGGTGCGGACCAGCCAGAAGGGGAGGAAGACGGCGATGGGCGGCAGGATGCGGCCCATGGTCGCGCTCAGGTCGGCCTCGGACAGGCCCGTCACGGCGGATAGTGTGCGCACTGGATTGCCCATGCCGCCCCACGCCACCGGCGCCGTGTTGGCCATCAGGCAGACCACCGCGGTTTCAAACGGACGGAAGCCGAGGCCGATCATCATCGACGCTGTCACCGCCACCGGTGCGCCCCCGCCGCCGGCGCCTTCCAGCACGGCCCCAAAGGCGAACGCGATCAGCAGTAACTGCAACCGGCGATCGTCCGTGATGGCGCCAATCGAGCCCTTGATCGTCTCAAAATGGCCCGTTTCCACCGTCAGATCATACACAAACACGGCTGCAATCAGAACCCATCCGATCCAGACGGCGGCATAGACACCACCCAGCGCCACGGCCCCCGCCACCATTGTGGCCGGCATGCGGAAGGCCGTCAGCGCCACCACCACGCAGGTGACAAAGCTCCACACCGCCGCCCAGTGCGCCGCCATGCGTCGCACCGCCAGCAAATAGAAAAGCATCGTTATCGGAATGGCCGACACGATGGTGGAAAGCACGGCATTGCCGAGCGGATCGTAGTTTTGAACCCAAGGTTGGACGGGCATAGCAGGAAGCGAAATCTTATCACAGCCGCGCCTGCCGTGGCTCGGATCTTCCCCCGCCCCTCAGCGCGGCGCCGTCCGCAACACGGCGTCGAGCGCTGCCTTGGCCTCTCCTTTGCGGTCGAACAGCAACGGGTAATTCGTCCGCCCGCGAATGGGGAAGTTGTTCAGCCAGCTGTCGCCGTCGGTGACGCCCCAGAACGTGACCCGCTCGACGGCGTCGCGGTGCTTGACGAACACGGCGAACAGTTCCGCGTAGCGCTGCGCCTGCGCCTGCTGGACAGCGTCCGGCAGACCGGCCGTGTAAGGATTCAACCCGGCCTCATAGGCGGCCTTGTTCGCCACATCGGCGCTGTTCTGCTTGTCCCTGTTGGGCAGCACGCTGATGTCGAGTTCTGTAATGTGCACCTTCAACCCGAGCCCGGCAAACGCTGCGATGCTCGCATCCATTTGCGCCGCGGTGGGCCACGTGAGGTTGTCATGGCCCTGAATCCCAACGCCCTTCACAGCGATACCCTGCGCCAGCAGCTTCTTCACCAGCGCCACGGCGCCGTTCCGCTTGGCTTCGTTCTCGATCGAGTAGTCGTTGTAGTACAACTCCGCCGCCGGGTCGGCCTCATGCGCCCACTCGAACGCCTTGGCGATGTAGTCCTCGCCGATGATCTTCATCCATGGCGACTGCCGCAGCGTGCCATCCTCGTTCAGCGCCTCGTTGACCACGTCCCAGCCATGAATCCGGCCCTTGTAGCGGCCCACCACCGTGCGGATGTGATCCCGCATCCGGTCCAGCAGAGCCTGGCGTGTCACAGGCGCCCCGCCGGCATCCTGAAAGACCCACGCGGGCGTCTGCGAGTGCCACACCAGCGTGTGGCCCACGATGAACATCTTGTGCTTTTCGCCGAAAGCGACATAGCGGTCCGGCCCGGCAAAGTCGTACGTGCCGGGCTGGGGATGGACCCGCTCCCACTTCAAGTCGTTCTCCGGCGTGATGCTATTGAAGTGCCGGTCAATGAGCGGCAGCCCGCGCGCGTCCCGCTCCTCATACTGCGCCCGGTTGAGCGCGGCGCCAACGCGGAACGCGTCCTTAAATGCCTCTTTGAGGCTGGGTTGTGCCTGGGCGGCGGAAACCACCAACGCGGCAATCAGAAGACGAGACTTCAGGGGGACTCCTATTCGGCAGCCTGGAACGACTGGCGGCGCAGGGCCAGTTCGTCCTGGATCTGCAAGTTTCGCTGCTTGCCGATCTTATAGCACAGCAGCGAGATGATCACGATGGCGAAGAACGCGGCCGGATCCCGTCCAGCGCGTGCGGCGTCTGCCCGGCGTTGGGGCGATAGCCGTAGCCGGAAAGCAGGTAGCCCGCAATCGCGCCGCCCAGGCCGAGCCCGGCCTTCAGCGCGAACAGCACCGTGGCGTTAGATCACGCCCGTCGTGCGCCGGCCAGTGGTCCACTCCGAGTAATCCGCCACATCGGCGAACATCGCCCGGATCAGCGGAATCGTGGGCGCATAGCAGCCCGCGGTAAGAGTCTCCTCACGGACAAACTTCCCGGACCGGCACGCCCGCTTGCTCACGCGCGGAATCCGGTTCTGAGCCGCGCACGTCAGTAGCGGCCGGAACGGCTATTTCACGACGGGCCCCGCTCAGGCCGTGCCTGCCACCGGCGCTATTCGAATTTCGAGGGGTCGGCGTGCGGAACGCCCTGGAACGAGAGG
>JBBQLF010000109.1:0-10375 GCA_038327695.1 Bryobacterales bacterium | reverse complement strand
GAGGCTGCTGACAACTGGTCAGACTAGTCAGACCACAATGGGAGGCGCGCCGTGCACAAAGCCGTAAAGAAGAACACCTGGAGCCTGCAGGGCGCAGCCTGGCCGGGACCCAAGGGCCCCAGCACGTCACCAAGCACGGCGGCGAGGCGGTGGTGATTATCCGCAACACCGGCTACACCACACTCGCAGGCCCGGCCCCGAAGTCGCTCGTGGACGTATTGATCTACACCCCCTTCCACACCGGCGACCTGGACTTCTCGCGAATTACCGGTCCAGCCAGGAGCTCGGAAAGATGAGGCTGCTGACAACTGGTCAGACTAGTCAGACCACAATGGGAGGCCCGCCGTGCACAAAGCCGTAAAGAAGAACACCTGGAGCCTGCAGGACGCCAAGGCCCGCTTTAGCGAAGTGGTGCGCCTGGCTGAGACCCAAGGGCCCCAGCACGTCACGCGCCACGGCGGGGAGGCGGTGGTGATCCTGAGCGCCGACGAGTACCGCAAGCTCCAGCCACCCAGGAAGGGGCTGCTGAAAGTACTCCAAACCTGCCCAGTGAAGGGCGAGGATTGGGCCCTTGCCCGGGACCAGAGCCTGCCCCGGGAGATCGAGTTTTGAAGGGGTACCTGATCGACACCAACGTACTCTGCGAAGGGTCCAAGAAAGCGCCCGAAGCGTCCGTCGTGGCGTGGTTGGCAAACGCCCCGCCCGCACAACAATACGTGAGCGTGCTCACCCTCGGCGAGGTCCAGCGGGGCATTTCGAAATCACTCAACGCCGGAAAGACGCGGCGTCTGGCCGAGTGGCTTCGGGATGGATTACTGCGGGAGTTCGACGGACGAATCCTCCCGGTCGATTGGCCAGTCGCCGAAGCATGGGGGCTGCTGACTTCGAAGTCAGAGTCGAAGGGCCGTTCGCTCCCGGCCATTGACGCCCTGTTAGCCGCCACCGCGCTCGTCCACGACCTCACCATCGTCACCCGCAACGCTCGGGACTTCGCCGGAACGGGCGTGCGCGTCCTCAACCCCTGGAAGGAGTAAATCGCCACTCCCGCCCGTGGCATCCTTAAGGGGTAGCACCACGCCGTGATTCTCATCTCCCATCTCAGCAAAGAGTTCGACGGAAAGAGCAAGGTCCGCGCGCTCGATGATGTCAGTCTGCATGTCCGCAAGGGCGAGATGGTCTCCCTGGTCGGCCCGTCCGGCTCCGGCAAATCCACGCTTCTCAATCTGATCGGCACCTTGGACAAGCCCACCGCCGGCGAGATCACCCTCGACGGGCAGAAGCTCTCCGGCCTCACAGACGACGAACTAACCAAAGTCCGCCGCGACAAGATCGGCTTCATCTTCCAGTTCTTCAATCTGCTCCCCTCGCTCTCCTGCCAGGAGAACGTCAGCCTGCCGCTCCATCTCCGCGGCTGGAGCCGCAAGCAGGCTCGTGATCGCGCCACTGAACTTCTGGACCTGGTGGGCCTGAGCAAGCGGGTCGAACATCTGCCTGACGAACTCTCCGGCGGAGAGCGCCAGCGCGTCGCCATTGCCCGCGCCCTCTCCGTCTATCCGCCGGTCCTGCTGGCCGACGAGCCCACGGGTAATCTCGACACCTCCACCGGCGCGGACATTCTCGCCCTGGTGCGCGACGTCCACCAGCGCCTCGGCGCCACGGTCCTGCTGGTCACACATGACCGCTCCGTGGCCGAAAGCTGCCAACGAACCATCACGCTGCGCGACGGCCGCGTACTGGCCGACACCGTGCGGGCGGAAACCCGATGATGCTGCTCCGGCTCATCACCTGGCCCTACGTGCGCAAGCACATGCTGCGCTGTCTGCTGACCACCGCCGGCATCGTACTCGGCGTCGCCGTCTTCGTCGGCATGCACACGGCAAATCAAAGCGTGCTCTTCGCCTTCAACCAGACCGTGGACAAGATCGCCGGCTCCACCCAGCTGCAGGTGACCGCCGGCGAGACGGGCTTCCCGGAAGAGGTACTGGAACGCGTCCAGTCGCATCCGGACGTGGAAGTGGCGGTGCCGGTCATTGAGGCCTCCGTGCAGACGGGCCTCCAAGGCCAGGGCAATCTGCTGGTGCTGGGCGTGGACATGACCGGCGACCGCTCCCTGCGCGACTATGACCTGAACAAGGCCGACGAAGCCCTGATCGACGATCCCCTCGTCTTCCTGGCGCAACCCGATTCCATCATTCTCAGCGAGCAGTTCTGCCAGCGAACAGGCCTCCAAATGAACGGCAAGCTGACCATGCAGACCATGGCCGGGCCCAAGCAATTCACCATCCGTGGCGTCATGAATAGCGCCGGGCTGGCGTCGGCCTTCGGCGGCAACCTGGCCGTCATGGATATCTACGCCGCCCAGATGGTGTTTGGCCGCGGCCGCCATTTTGACCGCGTGGACATCGCCCTGCGGCGCGGCGTCAATGTGGATGCGGCCCGGGCGAGCCTGCAGTCGCTGCTCGGCCCGGGCTTGCAGGTGGATCCGCCCAGTGCGCGCGGCCAGCAGTTTGAGGCCATGGCGCAGATCTACTCGATGAGCGCCAATATCACCAGCCTCTTCGCCCTCTTCATCGGACTGTTCCTGATCTACAACACGTTCTCCATCGCGGTCACACAAAGGCGCAGCGAGATCGGCATCCTGCGCGCACTCGGCGCCACCCAGGGCCAGATCAAACGGCTGTTCGTGCTGGAGAGCGGCATCGCTGGCCTGTTCGGATCGCTGGCCGGCCTCGGGCTGGGCGTCCTGATCGCGCGCGGTATTGCCGGCTACATCAGCGGCTACCTGGGAGAGATGTATGGTGTGGCACAGAGGGCCGAAGAGGTCTCGGCCGATCCGCGCCTGCTGGGTTTCGCCTTGTTCCTCGGCATCGCCACCAGCCTGATCGGTGGTTGGATTCCTGCCCGCAGCGCGGCACGCGTCGATCCCGTCAAAGCCCTTCAAAAAGGCCGCGCGCAAGTGATGAGCGCCGGCGAGAACCGCGCGCGCAAGATTGCCGCGCTGGCCATGCTCGGACTCGGCATCGCGTGTGTGTTCGCCGGCCACAAGCCATTCTTCTTCTACTCCGGCTATATGCTGAGCGTGCTCGCCGTGCTGCTGCTCACGCCGGCGCTCTGCATCTGGCTCACGCGCATGTTACGCCCGCTGATGAAGTGGGTGCGGCCCGTGGAAGGCTCCCTCGCTGCCGACAGCTTGCTGCAGGCGCCGCGCCGCACCTCTGGCACGGTAGCCGCCCTGGCCCTCTCCGTGGCGCTGGTGATCGGCCTGGGCGGCATCGCCAAATCGAGCTTCGAAATGATCTACGAGTGGATGGACGCGGCGCTAAGCCCGGACCTCTTCCTGACCAGTTCCGAATCCATCACGCAGCGCGGTTTCCGTTTTCCGTTCGAGTTCGGCGACGAACTCCGGCAGGTGGAGGGGATTGACGAGATTCAGGCGGTGCGCACGGTGCGCATCATCTACCAGGGCACACCAGTGATGCTGGTCTCCACCAATGTGGAGAAGCTCGTGAAGCGGATCCGCACGAAGGTGATCCAGGGTGACCCGCGGACGATGTACCAGCAGGCTTCGCGCGGTGAAGGCGTGGTGATCAGCGACAACTTCGCCTTGCTGCGGCGCGTGAACGCGGGCGACACACTGGCGCTGATGTCGCCCACCGGCCCGCTGCGCGCCAAGGTGCTCGGCGTGGTCACAGACTTCAGCGATCAGCAGGGCACCATCATGATGGATCGCGAGCTGTACCGCCGCCATTGGAAGGACGACACGGTGGACGTCTTCCGCGTCTACCTAAACCAAGGAGCCAGCCAAACCGTCGTTAGACAGCGTTTATTGGATCGTTTTGGCACCAAAACACGCCTTTTTGTGCTCACAAATGGCGAACTTCGCGCCTTTATCCTGAGGATCACAGAGCAGTGGTTCGGCCTCACCTACGTGCAGATCTTCGTGGCCGTGCTGGTGGCCATCCTCGGCATCGTCAACACGCTCACCGTTTCCATCGCGGACCGCAAGCGCGAGCTCGGCGTGTTGCAGGCTGTGGGCGCGTTGCGTAACCAGGTGCGGCACACCATTTGGATGGAGGCGCTGGCCATCGGCGCGCTCGGATTGATGATCGGCTACGCGTTGGGAGCGGTGCATCTGTACTACATCCTGGAGGTCACGAAACGCGACATTGCGGGCATGCGTCTGGAGTACCGCTATCCGCTCGGCATCGCCTTGACGCTGCTGCCCGTCATGCTGGGCGCGGCGCTGTTGAGCGGCGCGGGTCCGGCGGAGGCGGCCGTACGCGGATCGCTGGTGGAGGCGCTGGAATATGAATAGTATGAATAGATTGCTGCTGGGATGGATGGCCGCGCTGCCGCTGCTGGCGCAGGACGGACGCACAATTGTCGATGAAGCGCAGAAGCGTTCACGCGCCGATTCGCAGCGCTATGAGGGCACGCTGGAAGTGCGGGACGCCAAGCGCAAAGTCTCGATGAAGCGCTGGGTGTATGAACGCCTCGGCTCGGCCGGCGAGGCCAAGGCTGTGCTGAAGTTCACGGCGCCGGCCGAGGTGAAAGGCGTGGCGCTGCTGATCCACAACCACCCGGACCGAGCATCGGATCAGTGGATGTGGACCCCCGCCGTGGCGCGCGAGCGGCGCATCGCCTTTCAGGACCGGCGCACGCGCTTCTTTGGTACCGACTTCACATTTGAAGACCTGGAGGAACGCGACGTAGACCGCTCCACCTACAAGCTGATGGGCGAGGAGAAGCTCGATGGCGCCACGGTGTGGAGGATTGAGAGCACGCCGAAGCCGGAAGCGAAATCGCAATACACGCGCATCGAGTTATGGGTGCGAAAAGACACCTATTCCTTCGCGCAGGCCGAGTGCTTCAGCAAGGACAAGCTAGTCCGGCGCATCCGTTACACGGACCTCGAAAAGGTGCAGAACATCTGGACGGCGCGCACGCTGGAAGTCCACGACATCGACCGCAACAGCCGCACGGTGATGAAGCTGGAGAAGCTCCAATACAACCTCACGCTGCCGGCAGAGAACTTCACGCTCCAGGCACTGCGGCGGGAGCAGTAAGGCGCGCCGTGTCCCGATTGCCCATTTGGCTGGTTCTGGTCTCAACCGGCCTGGCCGCTCAGAGCTTCACAGGCCGTGGATTTTTCGAGACCCGCAACTACGCCTATCCGCAGACCGTGCCCGGCGATAGCGGCCAACTGGTCAGCGAGGAACTGCTGCGGCTGGAAGGCACGTGGAAGCCGCGCCGGGGCATTCAGCTCAACGGCAGTTTCGATGCGCGCTTCGATTCCCACCGCCAGTTTGAGCGTGCAGCCCGGCTGGACTGGGCGGACCGCGGAACGCTCCGCCCGGCGCTTTCCATGCGGCGCCTGAGCGTCATCCTGAACAAGGGCGGCCTGACATTCGAGGGCGGCCGCCAGTTCATTCGCTGGGGCAAGGCCGACATCCTGAATCCGACAGACCGCTTCGCGCCGAAGGATTTCCTCAACGTGTTGAACTCGGATTTCCTCGGCGTCACGGCGGTACGCGCCACCTATGAGCGCGGGTCCAATACCGTCGACGCCATCTACCAGCCGCTGTTCACGCCCAGCCGCGGGCCGCTCCTGAATCAGCGCTGGGTGGTGCTGGCGCCGGAACTGCAGGGGATCCCCATCGCAGACCAGGGCGCCCGTTATCCCGGACGCGGCAACGTGGGCGCGCGCTGGAATCATCTCGGCAAAGGCTATGAGTTTTCTCTCAGCGCGTTTGACGGCTACAACCATCTGCCGCTGTTCCAGGCCGGGCTGCGGACCGTCCCGCAGTTCACTGTCACGCTGGAGCGCTACTTCGCGCAGATGCGGATGTATGGCGGCGATGTAGCCGTGCCGCTCCGCTGGTTCACCGTGAAGGGGGAGGCCGCCTACTTCACTTCCACCACGCGCACGGCGGACGAGTATGCGCTCTACGTCATTCAACTGGAGCGGCAAACCGGCGAGTGGGTCTTTGTGGGCGGATATGCGGGCGAGGCGGTGACGCGGCAACGTTCGGCGCTGGACTTCGCACCGGATCGCGGCCTGGCCAAGACGTTTCTCGGCCGGGCCAGCTACAACCTCGATGCCAATCGGACCGTGGCGTTTGAGGGGGCGGTGCGGCAGAATGGCGCGGGCATGTACGACAAGTGGGAGTACACACAGGCGATGGGCAATCACTTGCGAGTGACCGGCAACTTCACGCTGCTGCGCGGCGACCCCACCGATTTTCTCGGTCAATACCGGCGCAACTCCAATCTGCAGGTCATTTTGCGATATAGCTTTTAGTGTGCCGATTCTACGCGCCCTCACTACCGGAGATGTGGACCAGGCCATGGAACTCTCCATCGCCGTCAACTGGAATCAACTGCCGGCGGACTGGGCGCGAGTACTGCGCCTGGAGCCCGGCGGCTGCTTCTGCATGGAGGAAGATGGCCGCGTGGCCGCAACGGCCACCGTGGTGACCTATGGCCACGATCTCGCCTGGATCGGCATGGTGTTGACGCGGCCGGACTATCGGGGACGCGGCTTTGCGCTTCGGCTGATGGAGGCGTGTCTGGACTACTGCGAGCGGCTCGGCGTAGGATGCGTGAAGCTGGACGCCACGGACATGGGGCGGCCGCTCTACGCCAAGCTCGGCTTCGTTGATGAGTCCGTGGTGGAGCGCTGGCGGGGTGAGTTGCCGTTGTTGCCGGTGCGTGAGTTTCCGCCGGATCCGGCGCTGGACCGGCTGGCTTTCGGCGCGGACCGCTCCACTCTGCTGGCCGGGTTGGGCGCGGCTCGCGCGGGCCGCGTGGCCGGCTATGTGGGCCCAGTGGTGGCCCGCTCGTATGAGGATGCGCGCGAGCGGGTGCTGCACGCGGGCGCATCCGGGACAACGTATTGGGATGTCCCGGAGATGAATGTAGTGGCGTGGGAACTGGCGCACGAGTTGGGATTTGCGCCGGTGCGAAAGTTGTGGCGCATGAGAAAGGGCGCCCCCATTGAGGAGCGCCCCGAGTTCATTTACGCGCTGGCTGGATTTGAATTCGGTTAGTCCAGCACCTTGACTTTGCCGCCATCAATTTCATAAACGGCAGAAACGACCTTGACGCCACCGCTCGCGATTGCCTTGGCCAGAATCGGCTTGCTGTCGTGAATCTGTTTGGCGACGTGGCGGGCGTTGGCCAGGACACAGTTGTGAACGGCGTCGCCGGGCTGGTCTTTGGACGCAGCCACGGCCGGCTGGATGGCCTTCACGATTGCTGTAATGTGGGCCTCTTTCGTGTGATTGACGGCGGCTGTGACCGCGCCGCAGGACTCATGGCCCAGCACCATCACCAACTTGACCCCCAGATGTTCCACGGCGTACTCGACGCTGCCGAGCACGATATTGTCCAACACGTTGCCCGCTTCCCGGATGACGAACAGGTCACCGAGCCCGGCGTCGAAGATCAGCTCCGGCGGCACACGGGAATCGGCGCAGCCGACAATGATCGCGTAAGGGTGCTGGCCCTGGATCAGCTCATGGCGGCGCTCCAGCGAGGAGTCCGGATGAGTCTCTTTGTGGACGGCGTATCGGGCGTTGCCTTCCAGCAGCAAAGCCAGCGCCTTGCCGGCGGGCATCCCCGTGGGGTGCTCGTCAGCGCAGAGCGCCGGGACGGACAAAAAGGCGAGGAGGCTGATTGCGAGTTTCATATCTGTACGTCTCCTCTTAGTATGCACGGGAACCCACCAGCGCACAATTTGAGTTACCCTCGGTGAATTGGAGTCAACTTGAATGACATTCCCGGCATGTTCCGCTCTCCTGATGGCCGTGCTCTCGCTCACGGCTGCCACCGCTCAGGAGGCCGCGCCCCAGCGCACGCCCGATGTGCCCTACGTGCCCACAACGGAGGAGGCCGTGCGGGCGATGCTGAAGCTGGCCGACGTGAAAAAGTCCGACATTGTCTATGATCTCGGCTGCGGCGATGGCCGCATCGTGGTGGCCGCCGCCCTGGCAGTGGGCGCGCACGGCGTGGGCATCGACATCAACCCGGTGCGCATCAAGGAAGCCAACGAGAACGCCCACAAGGCAGGAGTGGAGAATTTGGTTCGCTTTGTGGAGAAAGACCTGTTCGAGGCCGACATCCACGAAGCGTCGGTAGTGACGCTGTTTCTCCTCAACAGCGTCAATCTGAAGCTCCGGCCCAAGCTGCTGAAGGATCTCAAGCCGGGCACACGGGTCGTCTCCAACACCTTCGATATGGGCGATTGGAAGCCGCTCAAAGAGGTCCAATTGGAAGACGGCGACGACCAGGATACATATCTGAGCCACAAGTTCTTCCTGTGGATCGTGCCGGAGCCAGCCGGAAAGTAGCGCGTTTACTGGAGGCCGTGCTCCCGCATCTTGCGGCGCAGAAACACGGCCGACTCCGCAATATCGCCGGGGCCTGTGACGGGGTCCTGGCCATCCTCGATGGAGACCCAGCCAGAGAAGCCGACGCTGGCCAGGATGCTGAAGATGCGGTCGAAGTCGTTCAACCCACGGCCCACAACGCCATGCTGCAGAATGCCCGCGTAGCCGCTATTCGGATTGGCGTCGATCTGCAGAAGGTCGTCGAGCGTGCCGCCCTCGAAGTAACGATCTGAGGCGTGCATGCTGACCACCCGGTGCTTCACGGCCTCCAGCAGCACGAGTGGGTCCTCCCCGGCGATCACTGAATTGGAGGGGTCGAAATTTACGCCGAAGTTGGGCGCCGGTCCGATGGCGTTCAGCAGATCCAGGAACACATCCCGTTTCTGAGCGAACTCCGGGAAGCTCCAGAAATTGTCCTTGTAGTGGTTTTCCAGAATCAGCGTCACGCCGTGTTGAACGGCTTCCGGCAGCAGTTCATGGATGCATTCGGCCACCCAGCCGATGCCCTGCTCCCGAGAGACGTCCGGACGGCGCTGGCCGGAGAGGACGCGCAGGTACTTGACGCCCAACAGCGGGCACGTGCGGATGGCGATCTTCTCCTGTTCCACCTCATGTCGGCGCGCGGCCGCGTCCGGCTGGGTGAAGTCCGGCGAGTAGCACATCATTGGGATGGACCGTCCCTGGTCCTCCACGCGGCGCCGGATCCGTTGCAGTTCGCCCGGGTTCTGCCACGGCGTGAAAGGCCAGTAGAACTCCAGGCCATCCAGATCGAAGCCGGCCGAGAGATCGATCCACTCATCGAGGCTCATCTCACCGGTGACGCACAGCGCCTGGAGAAAGCACTTGGGGAAAGCGGCTAGCGGCATGGTCCTCTGAAGATACTACAGCGGCCGCCTCTTGGTAGACTGGAAGGCAATTCTCATGAGCACTCAAAAGAAGGGCATGTTCGTCACCCCAGACGGGCAGAACGTCCTATTCACGTTTATTCTGGTCACCTCGCTGTTTCTACTTTGGGGTTTCTGCAACGGCATGATCGATGTGATGGACAAGCATTTCCAGGACGAACTGGGCTTGACCAAGGCACAGTCGGCCTGGGTCCAGTTTGCGCACTATCTCGGATACTTCCTGATGTCCGTGCCGGCAGGATGGCTGGCCACCAAACTCGGCTACAAGGGCGGCATCATCACGGGGCTGCTGCTTGTGGCGTTGGGCGGATTCTCGTTTATCCCCGCCACGTACGTGAACGGCATGGTCCGCACAGGCCAGGTCTCCGCCAACATGGCGTTTGTCGCCTTTCTCACCGGCGTTTGCATCATCGCCACGGGCCTGACATTCCTGGAGACCATTGCCAACCCCTACACGACGGTGCTGGGCGATCCGCGCTACGCCGCCACGCGCATCAACCTGGCACAGTCCACCAACGGCATCGGCTGGATCTTCGGCCCCATCGTGGGCAGCATGTACTTCTACTCCAAGAACGCGCAGGGCAAGAGCACGGGCAGCGAGACTCTCTACATCCCCTACGCCGGCATCGCCGTGGGCGTGCTGATCCTGGCCGTCATCTTCTACTTCTCCAACATCCCGGACATCAAAGCCGAGGACGACTATCACCTGGACGACTCCGTGCCGGGCGTTGCGAAGTCCATCTGGGCGCACCCGCACTTCGTCATGGCCGTGGCCGCGCAGTTCGTCTATGTCGCCGCGCAGGCCGGCATCTTCAGCTTCTTCATCAACTACCTGACCGCCGACGTACCCGCCATCCCGGCCTCCTGGGACTCAGGCCTGAAGAGCCTGGCCGCCAACGCCGGCATCCTGAGCGATTGGCTGAGCGGCTGGTTCCAGACGAACAAGGACGGGGTCCTGGCCGTCAGCGACAAGGGCGCGGCGAATCTGGCGTCTCTCGGGTTTATGCTGTTCCTGGCCGGCCGCTTCTCTGGCGCCGCACTGCTGAAGAAATACTCTGCCCACAAGATTCTCTGCTACTA
>JBBQLF010000108.1:0-10472 GCA_038327695.1 Bryobacterales bacterium | reverse complement strand
CGTCAGAATCCGCCATCTACGTGTAGCCGCAACTGGTTGCAGCAAAAACGGTTGTCACCCAGAAGATGATCTGCGCAGCAGTTGGAACTTGGTGGCGGCAAAAGCCGAACTGGGTGCGGCGGGGGCCGAACTGCCGTCTTTAGGTTGAATGGCCTAGCGGTCAGCCTGGCCGGCGAGCTTGCCTTCCAGAAGGACCAGGAGCAACAACACAAACACCATGATTGAGCCGGCCAGGGGCAGGCCCATCACCACACCTAAGCCGAAGTAGTGGGCAAGGTAGCCCAGCGTGGCGGGAGCCAGCAGTCCCCCAGTGAGCGCCAGCGAGAAAATGCCGTTGAAAAAGCCGGGATGGAAATAGGGGAAGCGGTGGCCGATCCGTTCCATCACCAATGGCAGGATCATGGAGAAACCGCAGCCGGCCAACAGGATGCCCACCGTGGCGCCAAACAGGTTATCCGTGAAAAATAGCGCCAGGCACGCAAACATCGGGACCAGCACGGCGCCCAGCAGCAGACGGGCATGGCTGACGCGCGAGAGCAGCGACTGCGCCACGATGCGGCCGATCCACAGCGAGCCCCAATAGAGGGCCAGCAGGAACAGCGAGGTCTCCGGACTGATGCCCAGCCTCTGGGTGAGGAACAGCGCCAACCACCCGGCCAACGCGCCTTCGTTGCCGAACTGGAAGAAGAGCAGCATCGCAAACAGAATGGCGGCCGGGCTCTTGAAGTCCTTCAGAGCTTCCCGCAGGGAAGGCTGGTGCACGACCGGGTCCGCCGGCAGCTTGGCCCGGGCGTAGTGGATGGCAGCCAGGATCGGCGCTGTGGCCATCAGGATGAGGACACTCGGCACCGTGTAGACAAAGAACGTTCCGGCGAGAAAGAGAGCGCACAGCAGGCAGCCGAAGCCGTACATGGCGCCGGTCAGGTTCAGCGTGGCGGCCGGATGCAGCTCATAGGCCGGTGTGATGGCGTGGAAGACGCCGAGGTTGAGCAGTCCGGCGCTGAAGCCGAGGAGGAACAGACCGCCCATCCGCCAGAGATAGTGGGCGGGCGGCGAAACACCAGCCAGCAGCAGCAGTGCCCCGCCAGCCAGGCCGCAACCCAGCGCCAGCGTGAAGGCGATGCCGTTGCGCCGCAGCAGCGGCAAACCGGCCAGTGGGGCCAGCAGCATGCCCACGTTCTGGCACAGAAAGTAGCTCCCGATAAGTACGAAGTTCAGCTCAATGTGGTAGCGCCAGACCGGCAGGATGGCTCCGAGAAACGCCATCAGCACGCCCGCCAGGATAATACCGGACATGCCGCGGCCCGCCAGGGAGGGCTGCAGGACGCCCGGCGCCGGGTCGAAACCGGCCGGTCTCTGCCCGCTGTTTACCACCGGCGTGACCGTTCGGCCTGAAAGCCGAGATGCCATTTTCCGTCGAAACCGGCCGGTCTCTGCCCGCTGTTTACCACCCCTGTATTGTAGCTCCGATGCATAGAGCACACCCGGCCGGTGGGGGCGCGGAATCCTGAAACAAAATCAATGGGTTCTGTTGTAGATTTCTGTTGACAGCGCGCCTGTCATCCCTTAATCTGTTGTCATCACTGAAGAAAGGAGGTGGTCCAGAAACAATGATAAATGGTAGTAGACTGACGCGCGAGGTGGCCGGCCGCTGAAGCTCCGGTTGTCACGTTCAGGCCCGGCATTCAGTGAAGGGCCGATGTTCCTGTTGACCGGCCACTGAGAGCGACGGCATGGAGTCCCTGCTGAGGGTTTCCTGTCATTACCTACCGAAAAGCCCCGCCGCTGGGTTCCGGCTGCGGGGCTTTTCCATGTTCTGATATACTGTGAGAGTTAAAGGACTTCCCCCCGATGAAAGCTGGCATCCATCCCGCCTACAAAGAACTGAAGGTGATCTGCGCCTGCGGCCACACCTTCCAGACGCGCTCGACGCATAAGGGCGACATCCGCGTGGAAATCTGCTCCGCCTGCCACCCGTTCTTCACTGGCCGTCAAAAGCTGGTGGACACGGAAGGCCGCGTGGACCGGTTCCAGAAGATGTTGCTGCGCTCGGCCGCGATGAAAAAGAAGATCGCCGACCGGGTTCAACCGCCGGCTTAACCCCCGCTGGATTAGTTCCGCCTAATGGGAAGAGGACGTGGGCTTCGGCCCGCGTCCTTTTTCGTCTGCCTTCCGCCGCGCTTCCCGTTCCGCCCTCATCTTGGCGTATTCGGCCTGCTGGCCGGCGGTCAGGGTCCCGTTGACCTTCTCCACCTGCCCGTCCTGGATGGCCTTCATCTCCGGCCGGCTTCGCTCACGTGCCTCGCGGAACTTGGCGCGGGTCTCGTCCAGAATCTCGTTCAACTTCGTGATTTGGACCGGGCTCAGCCCCAGGCGCTTGCTCATCTCGGCGACATAGACCTTGCGGTAATCGTCCGGCGACTGTGGCCTCGTCTGGCGGGCTTTGGCCCTGGTTGAATCGTAGTAGCCCCGGCCAAAGACGCCAACGGCGATTCCACTGCCGAAAACCAGCAGCAGCGAAAGAACCAGACTCCATGTCGAGCGCTTCATTTGGCGGGCAACCTCTGGCTGGCAGGCAGGATCAACACGGCCACATTCTCTAAAGCCGCATCGTCATCATGCTGGTCGGCCAGTGTCTCCAGATAGGTGGCGCCGTAGAATTCCGGCGATTGCCTCGGCAGAAGTTGCAGCATCACGAAAAACAGGCTCGCGGCCGCGGCCGCGGCTACCATGCCGTTGGCCCATTTCCAGAGTCGACGCGTCCAGTTTTGACTGCCGTCGATCCGCTCCCAGAGGCGGGGCATGAAGTCGGCGCGAGCCTCCGGCGCCGGGCACGCCTCGCGGTAGGCCGCCAGAAGCCGGTCCAGTTGAGCGCCGTTTTCAGCGTCATCGCGTTCCCAGGATTCCTTCATCGAATCACGCATTTCTCTTCTCCTCGCCCTGGACTGCTTTCGAGGCCGCAAATGCCTTCAAAACCCGCTGCCGCGCCCGGAAGAGCCGGACTTTCAGCGCGTTTTCGTTGACATGATATACCTTTTCCAGCTCCTTCAACGTCAACCCCTCGACCTCTTTCAAGGTCAGCAACATCCGGTCTTCTTCCGAGACGCCACTCAGCAGGGAATCCACCATCTCGCGGATGCGCGATTTCTGATGTTCCTCGAACTGAATATGCGTGCCGGCCGCGGCATCGGCCATCGTCACTTGAATGTCGGTCAGATCGGCCACCCGCGATTCCAGCCGCCGCTTCTTGCGCTTTCGGAGGTAGTCCAACGCCGCATTCACCGTCAGCCGGTACAACCACGGTTCGAACACGTCCGGGCTCCGCAACTGGTCGAGCGAAAAGTACAGCCGGAGGAAGGCCTCCTGCGCGACGTCTTCGACATCTTCCGGGCGCCCAATCAGCCTGGAGATCGTTCCGAAGATGCGCCGGCGATAGGCCACGACGACCTCGTTGAACGCCGCCGGATCTCCGGCACGCGCCCGCTCCACAACTTCGAAGTCGACCAGCATTTCGGCAAATCGGCCGCCGCTGCAAGATCATATCCTCACAGCAATAGGCGCGCACGGCCAGACCTCAGGTTACAACAATCTCGACTGTGTTCGATTCCGGCTGCATCCGCATGTTAAAATTGGGCGTTAGCCCCCCCGCACCATGGACTTCCTCTCCGGCCTGAACCCCCAGCAGCGCGCAGCCGTCGAACACGTCGAAGGGCCCCTTCTGATTCTGGCCGGAGCCGGCAGCGGCAAGACCCGCGTCATCACCCATCGCATCGCCCATCTGATCGCCCACCACGGCGTCTACGGCCCTTCCGTCCTGGCGGTCACCTTCACCAACAAAGCGGCCGGGGAGATGCGGGACCGCGTGCACCGGCTGCTCGATCTCGCCTCGTCCGTAGGCGGGCCCACCGTCAGTACGTTCCACTCCTTTTGCGTCCGGATGCTGCGCCGCGACGGCGCTCCGCTGGCCGATCTGCGCCGCGGCTTCACCACCAATTTCCACATCTACGACGACGACGACCAGGTGGCACTGCTCAAGCAGATCTACAAGAAGCTGGGCCTGGACGACCAGTTCATGAAGCACCGCGCCGCCCTGGCGCGCATCAGCCAGGCCAAGAGCCAGCGCCAGACGCCGCAGGACCTGCTCCAGTCTTCGGTGGACCCCAAGAACTCGCGCCTGGCCGTCGTCTACGAGAACTATCAGCTGGGCCTGGAATCGGCCAACGCCCTGGATTTCGACGACTTATTGCTGGAAGCCGTACGGTTGCTGCGCTACGACGCCGCCACCCGCCAGGCCTGGAACCGCCGCCTGGGCTTCCTCATGATCGACGAGTACCAGGACACCAACCGCTCGCAGTATGAGTTGATGCGGCTGCTTTCCGAGAGCCATGCCAACGTGGCCGTGGTCGGCGACGAGGACCAGTCCATCTACGGCTGGCGGGGCGCCGATATCCGCAACATCCTGGACTTCGAGAAAGACTATCCCAACGCCGCCGTCATCCGGCTGGAGCAGAACTACCGCTCCACGCGCACCATCCTGGAGGCGGCCAGCCGCGTGGTGGAACGCAATAAGGCGCGCAAGGGCAAGACCCTTTGGACCGACGGCGCGCAAGGCGATCCAGTCTGCTACTACGAGGCCTCCGACGGGGAGCAGGAGGCCCTCTTCATCGCCGGCACCATCGAGAAGGTGCTGGCGAAGAAGGCCGCCACACGGATCGCAGTCCTCTACCGTACCAACTTCCAGTCGCGCCAGATCGAAGAGGCCCTGCGGCGCTACATGCGCAAGTACATCGTCGTGGGCGGGTTCAGCTTCTACCAGCGGGCCGAGGTCAAGGACGCCCTCTCGTACTTGAAGCTGCTGATGAACCCCAGGGACAACGTGGCGCTGCTGCGGATCCTGAACGTGCCGGCACGCGGCATCGGCAAAACCACCTCCGATCTGCTCGAACGGATCGCCGCCGAACAAGGCAGCTCCTTCTATGACGCCATTGGCATCGCCTGCCAGCAGCACCTGGTGGGCGCGCGAGCCGAGGCAGCCTTGGGCGTCTTCCACCGGCTGATTGAGGAACTCCGCGATCAGCTCACCGGGACCGGCCCCGACGGGATCCTCCACCAGATTCTGGACCGCACCGGCTACCGGAAAATGCTGGAGACCGATCCCAGCCCGGAAGCCGAATCCAAGCTCGGCAACCTGGACGAACTGGTCTCGGCTGCGGCTGATGCCACCGAGCGGGGCGATTCGGCGCAGGAGTTTCTGGATCACGCGGCGCTGGTCTCAGACTCCGATAACATCGACGAAGAGGCGCAGGTCTCGCTGCTGACCATGCACAACGCCAAGGGGCTGGAGTTCCCGGTGGTCTTCATCGCCGGCATGGAAGAAGGGCTGTTCCCGCATTCCCGGTCCAGAGACGATGAAGGTCAATTGGAGGAGGAGCGCCGGCTCTGTTACGTGGCCATGACCCGGGCCATGCAGCGGCTCTATGTGTCCAGCGCGCGGATGCGGCGGAAGTTCGGCGGCTCGCCGCCTGAGCCCTGCCAGCCCTCGCGTTTTCTGGAGGAGATTCCGCGCGAACTGGTCGAGGAACTGCACGAGCGGCGTCGCACCGCCGGCGCGCTGGATCTGTACGGTGAACGGGCCGCGGTCCGGGAAGCGGCGCGAAAGAACACGTATACTGGTAAGACGTACAATTCGCTGGACCATATCTCCCAGTTCTTCGCAGACCGGGGCATTCCGGTTCCTTCGATGAGTTCGTTGCCGGCCGCCCCGCAACCAGCGGCTCAGCCGCTGCCCGTCCAGCGGCCGCCGGCAGCGCCACCCGCTCAGGCCCCCAGGCCGGCGGCGGCGCAACCGATGGCATTGGGACAGAGCCCGGCCAGACCGGCCGCGGCGTCCGCTGTTTCACCGCCCGGCGGGAAACCGGCGCGGCGGACCGGGATCCGGCCGGGGATGACGATCGTTCACGCCAAGTACGGGCGGGGCACGGTGCTCCGCAAGGAAGGCGAAGGCGACGAGGCGAAGCTCACCGTCAGCTTCCAGGGCCACGGGTTGAAGAAATTGATTGCGAAATTCGCCGGACTCACGGCAGATGATTGATATTGTGAAGGAACGAGCATGAACACGAAGACTGTTGCCGATCGCGTAGAACGCAAAGAACTGAAGCGCCAGGCCCGCAAGAAGGCGGACGAGAAGAACCCGCTGCAACCGCGCCCCTCCGACGTAGCTCGCGGGTCCCTCAAGAAGAAGGTCAAGACCGTTGTGAAGGGCCAGCGCAAGCGCTAGCCTGAACTCACAGCAACGGCCGGGGCGGGTCTCGACGAGGCCCTGTCCCGGCCTATCTGCGTTTGGCCGCTCAGGCGCCGGCTCAGGCAGTCTCGATCGTGTCCTCGCCAAAACCGAGATCGGAGTAGATCTGGACTTTCAGCTTGCCGCTGCCATCGAGCGGCAGCGGGTAGTCGATCGAATACAGGCTGACCAGGGACGCCGCCAGGCGCTCGCAGGCGGCGGGCAGGTCCTCGGGCGACTTCACCGTCACGGCATCGCCGCCGGTCTCCTGGCACAGCCGCCGCAGCTCACTGGGAATCGGGTCCGGCGACGAAAGCGCGTATATGGCGACCTCCGCTTTGCTCGCCCGTCGCAGCAGATCGGCCCAATCACCGGCGCCCGCGCGGTGGAGGAAGACGAAGAGGTAGCGGTGGCCGCGCATGTGCGCCATCGCGTCCAGCAAGCGCCGCGCCGCCGCCGCCGGGCCCTCGCAGGCGGCCGACTTCAGGCCCATCGTCTCAAACGAATGGACGATGCTCCGCGACTCGGAGCTGAAGCGGATGGGCTCCAGTTCCTGCCCTGTCTCAGCGGCTGAGGCAGCCGCGTGGCGGCCGCCGCCGGAACCCGACGTCAGCATCGCTTTGTCCAGCCGGAACTCGGCCACGGCCGGCACCGGGGCCACGCGGTATTTGACCGCGGCCCAGCCGTCGGGATCGCGTTTGTAGCGCAGGAATGACCGCAGGCCCTCGAACATACTCCGGCCGTAAGCATCCTCGCCGGTGACGTCGCGCGGGAGCACGAAGCCGGCGACAACATGTTCGCCTTCCTGCCGGGCCACCACGTTGTACCGGGTCATCGCCATGCCCTTCTCCGTCACCACGAAGTCCAGTGGGTGAAGCCCGGCTACCGGTTGCGCGTCACCCTGCAGCACAGCCAGTTCCAGCTTTCGCGAGTCCCCGGCGATACCGGCCCGGGCGATGACCACCCGCAGCGGTGGTTTCTGCTGGGTTTCCTGGACGCGAACCCGAATTTTCCCAACCGAGCGAAACACGTTCTGCCGCACAATGCTGTCCGGGTCCGTGAGGCGGGCGGTCAAGGGACCGAGAAACCGGGGATCGGCAGACTCGCCCATCGCCCAGGCGGCCGTGGCACGGAGCTTTGGTTCGGCTTCGCCCAGCATGTTCACTAGCACTTCCGCCACTCCAGGATCGCCGCAGCGGTACAAACCAATGGCGCCATTGCCCGCCACACGATTGTCAGGGTCCTCCAGCGCCGCGCGGAACATCTGCCGCGCCTCCGGCGAATTCAGCCCCCAAAGTGACTCCACGGAATTGGCGCGCACGCGCGCGTCCGGTTCGGTCAGGCGCGCTTCCACCCACTTCAGGTTCCGGTTCATGCGCCCAATGAGCAGGGCGGCTTTGGAGCGCACCTTCGCGGCCGGATGTTGCAGAAGCCGCGACAGCAGCGTAATAACACGCGCACCGTCCGAAATCGCGCCCACAATTTCCAGAATCCTCAGCACCGGCTCATCCCCTGTCACCGCCGGCGGGGCGCCGTTAGCCGGGAACAGAAGGCGCACCAGCTTGACGTCCAGAGTGGAGTCGATGGTGTTCTGAATGCGGCGAGCCATTTCGATGGCGTCCGGCGCATCCAAGAAGCGCGGGTCGGCCAGACGGTCCACCACCAGACCGTTGTTGACCAGCAGCGTCAGCAGGTGCTGGTGGCCGGCCTGCGGGCCTTTCTGCTTAAGCAGCGTGAGCGCCGCCTGCCGGAAGGCGTTGCGGTCGGAGTCCAGCAGCCGGCGCATCTCCCGCGACGCAAGCATCGGCCTGGCGGGAAACGACGCGACCAGAGACTGTAGCGGCTGGAGCATGGACCTCTCAGGCATATATCGGCCGCCAGCGCCAGAACTTGAGGGCAGACCAGGCGCTACGTGCGGCTCAGTGCCGGCGGTTCCGCTCCAAACTGGGAGAGGTGCGTGGAGTCGGCCTCAGCGGCCGCCCGGTATTGCCGCTACAGATCCCTATATATGCCGCTGTTGGCGATTGATTCTGCGAAATACGCCCCGGTAAAGACGTGCTTGGGCAACGCCCGCAAGTGCTCGGCAGCCTGCCGGATCAGGGTCATGTCCTCAGCTTTGGCCGCGGCCTCATCCAGGGACGAATAGAACAGCGGGTATTCCAGTCCAAGTAGCTCTACCAACGAAGGGAGCCGGTTGCAGACTAGCGGCGTGCCTCTCACTATGCATTCGATCACCGTATTGTTGACGACGCTGTCGTAGAGGTCCAGGAAGACGACGCTGCAGGACAGCATTTCGTCAAATTCAGATGGCATCAAGTGAGAGAGAACATCTACCGAGGACCAGTCCGCGTTGCTGGCCGCAGGCCAGTTCGCTTTCTCCCTGACTGCGAGATCGTGGAGGAAACGCCCGCCATCCGGCCTTGGGTTCAGGCACGTCTTCCGGTACCGCTGGACGGGCAGGAGAGCGATCGAGTTGACGCGGCGCAGCCAGGATCCCACCTGCACGATCCGGGGATCCGCGAGAGAAAGGAACTGACCCAGGTCAAACATCCGGGCTGGCGGCTCCGTCGGATGAATCAACGCTGCCGCCGGCACCGGTACCCGGTCTGCCAGCCATGCGGCCATGGCCCGGGAGAACGTGAAAAGGCCACGGCAAGCGCTCAAGCTCTCGCGCCACATGGGCGACGCCAGAATGCTCTGCGGGGCAGATTGCCTTTCGTGCCAGCTGGGGATTCCGGGGGGATTGTGAAGGAAGCCCACCCAGTCCCGGCGGTAGGGCAGCATTTCGCAGTCCCGGTGCTCTTCCAGCCTGGGGCCGAACGTGGACTCAAGAAAGGTATCAAGAAGGACGCCATCGGCTCGCAGCAGAGGCTGCAGCGAGCCGATGGCATACGCCCAGCCGCTGCGATGATGGCGAAAATCGACGGGACCGGCGAGACGGAGTTTCGGCTCCAGTGGATTTCGCTCTGCGGCGTTCAGACGCGCCTCTTTCTCCGATTCACGAGGCTAGCAGACACTGAGGGAGGAACACAACGAATCAGTTGGATGCTAATTCAGCTCGCAACGCCTCCGGGCCAGGAGGAGGCGCCCATTGACAGCTGGGATGGGCGCCTGGCGGTCCAGCGCCTCCGGTGCCAATGCGATACGCCGATGCGATACGCCGATGCGATACGCCGATGCGATACGCCGATGCGATACGCCGATGCGATACGCCGATGCGATACGTTAGTTCGGAGGACAAACGAAGTGATGCTCCGGCTGATTCTGTTTGCCGCCGCCGTCTCGGCTGCGCAGGCCGCCAGTAGCCCGTTCGACGAGTGTGCTCCGGGCAAGCTGGAACCAGGAGCCATCACGCTCACTTGCCGGGGCGGAGCCGCAGTCCGGCTGCAAGCCGTCACGGCGGACGTGGTGCGCGTCCGCGCGGCGGCCGGCGGACAGTTTGGCGAATCACTCACCGTCAAGTGGGGGTTTGTCAAGGATGACTGGCCCGCGGTGCCAGTCCGCACCCACACCTCCCCGCAGACGTTTTCCATGGAAACTGCCAGCCTGCGCGTTGAGGCCAACCTGCGCCCGTTCCGCCTCAAAGTGATGGATCGCGCCGGGAAAGTGGTCTTCGAGGAGAGCGCTCCGGCCGAGGCCAGGCCGGACGGCAGCGCGGCCCAGACCGTGGCGATGACGGCCGGCGAACATTTCTACGGCCTGGGCTTCCAGCGCATGGCGTTGGACGTGCGCGGCAAGAAACTGCAATGGTGGCGGGCGTTCCGTTCGAGCGAAGCCACGGTGCCGTTCTTCCTCAGCAGCCGCGGATACGGCTACTACTCGAACAACACCTACCGCCACGTCTTTGACTTCACGGGAACGAATTCCTACGCGGTGACCACCGGCGGCGGCCAACAGGATTACTACATCTTCCATGGGCCTTCGTTCCGCAGCATCCTCGATCACTACACGGCGCTCACCGGACGGCCCATGCTCGCACCGCGCTGGGCGCTCGGCATCGGGTATCAGTCGCGATACCTGGAAGAGCAGAAAGGGGTGCTCGGCACAGCCACCGGTTTCCGGCGCGAGGACATCCCCCTCGACTGGATCGGGCTCGAGCCCGGTTGGGAGGACGTGCCCTACGCGATGAAGTGGAACTGGAGCCCAAAGCGTTTCCCCAACCCGGACCAGATGATCCGCGAAGTGGCGGCCC
>JBBQLF010000107.1:0-10488 GCA_038327695.1 Bryobacterales bacterium | reverse complement strand
AGGCCGGCGACGAAGCACGCGTCGCGCACGAGCTGCGCGACAATGGGATGATCTGGATGCCTTCCGTGCAGGGAGTGAGTGATGACAATCTCCGGCTTGAGGCGCCTTATCACCACGGCGACTTTAGCGCGCGTCTCAGGTGTGTTCTGAATGCCACCGTCCGGAAGCCCGAGGTTCTCGCGCACTGAGACACCCATCACCTTGGCCGCCTTAGCAGCCTCCTTGGCGCGGAGCTCCGGAGTCCCGCGAGTTGCCAGCTCGCCTGCGGCGAGATCCAGAATGCCGGTCGTTCTGCCGAGCATCTGCGCGCGGATGAGAGTGCCGCCACAAATTAGCTCGATGTCGTCGGGGTGGGCAGCGACAGCCAGGACGTCGAGCGCGGGTGCGTTTTCCAGGTCGAGAAGGGGTGGGTAGAACATTGCCAGAATTACCAGAGCAGGTCCTGGCGCAACCGGTAGTGGTCGCGCGTCTTGAACAAATGGATCAACGCCATGCCGGTGAGAAACCCGCCGATGTGCGCGAAGAATGCCGTGCCGCCCTTTTCCCCCGCCACGTCGGCGATGGAGCCGACACCGCTGAAGAACTGGATGGCCAACCAATAGAGCAGGACCACCCAGGCCGGCAGTTCGAAGGAAAAGATGATGACAAACCAGCCAACCATTGAAATGCGCGAGTGCGGGAACTTCAGCAGGTAGGCGCCCATCACGCCGGCGATGGCGCCGCTGGCGCCGATCATCGGCACGCGGGAATCGGGGTTGATGAAGTACTGGCCGCCCGCCGCCGCCACGCCGCAGAGCAAATAGAACAGCAGGAACTTGCCGCTGCCCAGAATGTCCTCGATGTTGTCGCCGAATACCCAAAGGAAGAGCATGTTGCCGATCAGGTGCATCCATCCGCCGTGCAGGAACATGGAGGTGAACAGGCTGACGGTGTGGAAGTGGTCCGGCACCATGCCGTAGAACGCTATGAAGTCATTACGGGTGAACGGATCCAGGCTCAACTCAAAGAGAAACGCCAGCACGTTGACGCCAATCAGCAGAATGGTGACGACCGGTTTGGAGTAGCTCGGATGGGAGTCGTGAATCGGGATCATGAGGTCAGATTCGCCAAGCCTGATATTCGGACCGCGCGCGCCGTTCGCCTCGGGCAATGAGATGCCGCGCCTCGTCTTCGGTGGCGATGCGGCCGCGCGCGCCCAACGCCGTGCAATTCAGCGCCGCCATGGCATTAGAAAACTCCAGCGTTTCCGCCATCGGGAATCCGCGCACGACGGAGTAGCAGAAGGCGCCGTGAAAGATATCGCCCGCGCCTGTGGTGTCCAGGCAGTTGACCACGAAAGCCGGCGAGTAGACAAAGCGGCCGTTCTGGCGGGCGAGCGCGCCATGGGCGCCCATCGTCATGGCCGCCACCTTCATGCCGAAGGTTTCCTGCAACTGGGTCAGGGCCTGGAAGGGATCGGCCTCGCCGGTCCAGCGCTCCGGGAATTCGCTGGAGGTGATGAGGTAGTCGACGTTGGGCAAAACGAGCTCAAAGCCCTTGTAGATGGTGTCCACGTCCACGGTGACGGGGATGCCGTGGGCCCGCGCGATCTGGGCGGCGCGGGCGACGGCGGGCGTATCGTGGCCGTCGATGTGCAGCAGCGCGGCACAGGTAATCTGCTCTTCGGTGATCTCGTCAGGATCGATCCGCAGGCAGTCCGGACGGCTCCAGAAGACGGTCCGCTCGCCGGTGGTTTGATCGATCAGGATATAGGCCGACTGGTTGGGGCAGTTCTCGCGGCGCTGGACGTGATCGAGGTTCACGCCGGAGCCCTGCAGGCTTTCCCACTGGATGCGGCCGCGCTCATCGTCGCCGATGGTGCCGATGTACTTAGTCCGCAGGCCGAGCCGGGCGCAGCAAACCATAGCGCTGGCCACCTGCCCGCCGGGGCTCGGCAACTCCTGCAGGAAGGGCACTTTGCCGCCATAGGCTGGGAAGTGCGGGATCAGGATCATGGTGTCGGTGGCGTTGAGGCCGACGCCCACGACATCAAACTGCTTCAAACTCAACGCAAAGCCTCCATGAACTCCAGCATAGCCTTGGCGGTTGGATCGGCCGGCTTGGGGATACTCAGCATCTCGGAGATGTGATTTTCGCCCGGCACATATACCAGTTTGGCCGAAGCACCAGCGGCTTGCAGGGCTTTGTAGAAGGTGACCGCCTGCAGCGGGAGACTGGCGTAGTCCCACTCGCAGTAGGTGACCAGGAACGGCGGCAGATCATGACGCACGAACTTGATGGGGGAAGCCCTGCGGAGGACTTCCGGATCGATACCGAAAGCTCCGGAGACGGCGTCGCTGGCGGCGGCGGTGAGATCGTGGACTCCGCTCATAGCCAGCACGCCGCGGATGGCCCCGGGCGTCAGGCCGCGCGCAGCCAGGAAGTCCGGATTGGCCGCCAGTAGCGAAACCAGGTGGCCGCCGGCGGAATGGCCGGCGATGAAAATGCGGCTGGGATCACCGCCGTGCACCGCGATGTAACGGACCGTCCAGGCGAAGGCGTCAGCGACGTCATCAATGTGCGCGGGGTGCTTGTGCTTGGGCGAGAGGCGGTAGCTCGGCACTACGACGATGTAGCCTGCCTTGGCGAATCGGTTGCCGAAGAACGGATACTGCTTGCGGTCGCCGCTTTTCCAGGCGCCACCATGGACAAAGAAGAGCACAGGGGCGTGGGCGGCGCCGGCCTTGCGGTAGATATCGAGTTTGTTTTTCTCCGCATCGCCGTTGGGGCCCTGGGTGTAGGTCAGGTTCTGGACGGTTTCCACACCGTCGTCGAGCTTTTGCGAGGGCAGACCGACAGACAGCAGGTCCGGTTGCCGGACACGAATCACGTTGGAGTAGATCCATGGGCGCAGTTCGCCATCCACCTCCAGCCATGCTTCGGCACGATAGACCCCGGTCTCCTTGGCGTCAAAGGTGACTTGTGAGCCGCGCTGCTCCAGCACGACTGCGCCGTTGCGGAAGATCTTCCAAAGCGCCGGGACCGGGGCGCGCGCGATCAACTTGGTGCCGCCGACAAACGGGGCGGTGTCGCCCATGGCAAAGACGCCCAGGTTGTTGGCGGCCACGAAGGCGAAGCCCGTGGCGTCACAGAGCCAATCGTGCGAGACATAGGCGCGGCCGGCGCGCAGGGAGGCGATGATGGCGGGCGCCGTGACTTCCCGGGCCAGGATGTGCGTCACGGTGTTTTTGAATGCAACTTCGTAGCGGTCCAGCGTCAAGCCGCCAAACACCTGATTCTGGTGGGCGTCATTGGCGGCGATGCCTGTGAACGGACGCTCCTGCTGGATCTTGTCCCAGCGGGCGAAGATCTCCGGCCAGTAGTCGCAACCGGCGCCGTAGACTTCATTCGGGTACTTGGCGAACAGGGCGGTCAGAATCTTCATTCTGGCCGGCCAATCCGAGGCCTCTTTCAGCATGCCGGGCAGATCTGTGTCGTCTTCGGCGTCGGCATGGCGATTGTAGATCTCCATGCCGTCCCAGCCGTCTGGCGAGGCATCCATCTGGCCCTCGACATGAGAATGGAAGCGGACGCCCGGGGCGGGATTCGGATAGGCGAGTTCGTGCTTGCTGCCATTCTCGTTGCCGGCCAGAAATAACACACCGTCACGCTCGCCCTGCCACGCGCCGGCGCCGGGGGCCGCGCCATGGTCACTGAACAGCACCACACGGATGCCCGCCTTCTTGGCCGCGGCCAGCACCTCAGCGCGCTTGCCGAGCGTGTGCGGAGCGTCTTCGGCGTGGATGTGCAACACGGCCGGAATGTCCTGATAGACACCCACCCAGGGCAGAGTCTGGCGCTGTTTGGCAAACTCGGCGCGAGCGGCGTGCACGGCGGCCAACCGCTCCTCTTCCAACCGCTCCACGGTTGTGTACTTGCGCCCGGGCTTCAGGACGGGTTGGGCCAGCGCGGCTCCGCTGAGGAGTGCCGCCACCAGCGCGAATCGAAACGTCATGTCTGGAGGATACCGCGTTGAGGGTTACTTCTTGGGGATCTCGTAAAGATAGATCATGTAGGGGTGGTTGTGGACCTGCACGGTCTCCACCCTTGCTGGTTTCCAACCCTTGATCTTGAACTCGAGCGAGACCACGCGCGCCCCAGGTTTGAGTTCGCGCTCGAGCTTGGGGCGCAACTGCTCATTCGCCTCGGTCATCAGATACAGAGACACCACGTTGGCGGCACTGACATCCACCGACATCATGTCACCCTGGATCACCTTGGCCTGATCCTGCATGCCTTGCGATTCCAGCGTCTGCTGCGCACGCTTGGCCAGGGCGGGCGAGAGTTCCACACCGACGGCCTTGGCGCCGAAGTTTTTTACGGCGGAAAACAGGATGCGGCCGTCACCGCAACCGAGATCGTAGATCGTCTCACCGTTTTTCAGGCGCGCCACTTCCAGCATTTTCTCGACGATGGGCTGCGGCGAAGTGACGTAGGGCGCCAGTTTCTGCGACTGCATGCCGGGCGGCTTGGGCGGCTCTATCGCCTGTAGCGCGGGCAAGGCCGCCAGCAACGCCATGGCCAGCGTGCTGTACCGGATGTCAGTGTAACGCAACCTCATTGTGATCCCTACCGGAAGCGGCCGACGAGGCCCGCTTTCCTGCCTTCGATTTTACTATCTTGGCGACCATTTCCGTGACCGCGAACCACAGATCCCGAGGGCGGCTGATGGTGAACTCCTGCCCCTTGAAGAACCGCACCGCGTTGCCGATGCTATCGCGCCACGGCGTCAGGTGCGGATAGAGGTTGTAGTTCATGTAGAACACCGGGTACTCCGGTTCACCCACCACCCGCAAGGATTCCTGGGGCACGTTGCCATTCAGCATCACCTTCGGTCCGGCGATGATCATCCCATCCGGTGAGACGCCGCCGGCCTTGAATTCGTTGCGGATGAGTTCGCCCAGGAACTCGGTCTCGCTGTTCTTCTGGGCCAGTTTGGACACATTGACACGCCCCAGTTGGAGGTCTTTCAAGGACTCTCCAATGGCCGGGAAGTCAATGTGGTCAGACGACTCCTGCCGGTACAGGATCTTCTGTTCCTGGAGGTTGAAGGCGACCACCGAGAACCGCGTGATTTTCGGCTCACGCTGGATGGTCCGCAGAATGGAGACCAGAGCGGAGGTATCAGCCGGCTGGAGGCTGGAGGAGTTCGCGTTCTGCGGGGCGAAGTTGACCAGTACCTTGACCGACAACGGCCCGTCGGCCGGGTTTCGCTCCACCGGCGGCTCGTCCGTAAACTCCTCTTTTTCACCAGCGGCGACCGCGCCCGGTTGGAGGCTGAGCGCCAGGGACTTGTCCTTGGCGGGCAGGACGGCCTCGTTGTCCCAGAAACTGGCGCAGACGCGCTCAGTGCGGTCGCGCATCAGCCACTCCACCTGGTACTTGCCTTCCCCGGTATCGAAGGAGCCTTGCAGGTAGGCATCGCCCTTGGCATCCTCGTCGATGGCCGGGACCCTGATCTTCTGGGTGAAGTAGACGGGCTCATCCGTCCGGCCCTCGGCGATCACACGGAAGACGATGGTCAGCATGTTCTCGGTGCCGGCGAGCTCTCGCATCGGCACGCTAATGTCGAAGCCGGAATGGAACTTCAGATCGAAGCCGAGGACGGGCTTGGAAGGCACCACCTGGCAGGGCAGGTCATTCCGGTTGTCCCGCGCCTCCAGCACAGCCATATCCGTACCCATCAGCATCGGCCCGCTGCCGCTGGTCTTCATCAAACTCTGGCCGTTCATCGGGCACAACGACGCCAGCCCCGCCAGCAGGACCACGCTACCGAAGCCGTCTCTTCGAAAGATCGACATATCCCCCAATACCGCTTCTGTCTGTACGATGAGCACACAAAACCTGGCAGGCACCAGACGACTCGCCCGCGGCCCGCTTCAGCCTATAGATGGCATCATGCGCCAATTTGGCGCAGAGATCAACGTGGAAATTTCGCCGGGTGCTGAACCGTTTTGGGGATTTCACGTGTTCAAGCGCGCGAAATCGCTCCCTGACGCTCGCGGCTCTGATTGATTTCAGCTACTTGCAGAGCCTCGAGCGTCAGCGAGCGTTGTCGCTTCCCAAAACGGTTCAGCACCCAATCTCGCCGCACCGTCCAGTCTGTGCTAATTTCGGGAGTATGGCGAGTCGCAGTGTCAACAAAGTCATTCTGATCGGCAATCTGGGCAAGGATGCCGAAACCCGTTTCACCACCAGCGGCGTGTCGGTGTCGCGCTTCACGCTGGCCACCAGCCGCCGTTGGAAAGACAATCAGACCGGCGACTGGAAAGAGGAGACAGACTGGCACACCGTGGTGGTCTGGCGCCAGGAAAATCTGGCGCAATTCCTGACCAAGGGCAAGCAAGTCTACGTGGAAGGGCGCCTGCAAACGCGCAGCTACGACGACAAGGACGGCGTGAAGAAGTACTCGACCGAGGTCGTGGCGGACGACGTGATCCTGCTGGGCGGCAGGGGCGAGGGTGGAGGCGGCGGCTCCGAAGAAAGTTGGGGCGAGGCCACACAGCGCGGCCCTGTCTCCATGCCGCGGCCGGCGCAGGGCCGTCCGGCGGCCGCCCCGGCGCCGGCTCAAGCGGAACCGGAACCCGGCGGTGGAATCTCCGACGACGACGTGCCGTTCTAACCCGACTCGCTTGGCAGGCCGGGGATTATGCGCCAGTGGCGCGAGTGGTCTGGCGAAGCTCGGCCGCATAGCGGCGATGTTCGATCAGCAGGCAACGATCCTGCACCACCATGAGACCGGCCGCGCGCGCCCGCTCCGCCGCATCGTCGTGGACCACGTCCAACTGGAGCCACAGCGCCTTGGCTCCGATCGCGATGGCGGCCTCGGCGATCTCCGGCACAAACTCAGGCCGGCGGAACACGTTCACGCAATCGACCGGCTCCGGGATGTCCTCCAACCGGGCATAGCACTTCTCGCCCAGGATCTGATTCTCCAGCGGATTGACGGGGATGATCCGGTAACCGGCCCGTTGCATGTAAGCAGAGACGTCATAGCTCGGCCGGAACTTGTTCGACGACAAGCCGACGACAGCGATGACGTGACAGTTGTTGAGGATCTCGAGTTCGGGTTGCATCTCTACGTATCGAGATGCAGCAGCTTGCGGAAACGCTCCACTTCAGAGTGTTCCAGGTGGCGGAATTCGCCGATGCGCACAGGGCCGAGCTTCAGAAAGCCAATCTGAACGCGGCGCAGTTTCTCCACCAGCTTGCCGCAGTGCTTGAACATCAAGCGGATCTGGTTCTGGCGGCCCTCGGTCAGCCGGACCTCGTACCAGGGATTGGGGGCGTCCTTGATGAGCTTGATTTTGGCCGGTGCGGTGCGCCGGCCATGGAGCGCGATGCCGCGGGCGAAGAGGTCCAGTTGGTCTTCGCTGAGGTGACCGTTGGCCTTCACCAGGTAGACCTTCTCCACTTTGCCGGCCGGCGAGGTGAGCTTATTGGCAAACTCGCCGTCGGTTGTGAGCAGCAGCAGGCCTTCGCTGAGGTAGTCAAGCCGGCCGACGGGAAAGACGCGATCCTTCACGCCGCGCAGCAGATGCTTGACGGTCTCGCGCCCCTGCGGGTCACTCAGCGTGGTCACCACCTCCCGCGGCTTGTTCATGGCGAGGTAGACGTGGTGCTTCGGCTTGCGGAGCAGAGTCCCATCCACCTTGACATGGTCTCGCTCCATATCGGCCTTGGAGCCCAGTTCGGTGACGATCTGGCCGTTGACCGTGACGCGGCCCTCTGTAATGTAGGCCTCCGCCTTGCGGCGGCTGGCGATGCCGGCTTGCGCGAGGATCTTCTGGAGGCGTTCTTCAGGCATTTTCTTCCTTCGGCGGTTCGGCGGCGGGCTCCGGTTCCGGTGCCAGTTCCGGTGCCAGTTCCGGCGCCAGTTCCGGCGCCAGTTCCGGCGCCAGTTCCGGCGCCAGTTCCGGTGCCAGTTCCGGTGCCAGTTCCGGCGCCAGTTCCGGTGCCAGTTCCGGCGCCAGTTCCGGTGCCGTCTCCGGCAACAGCGTGGCTTGGACCGGCGGTTCGAATTCATCATCGGCCATGGACTGGCGCCTGATCTCCTCGAACTCCTTCAGGCTAGGCAGTTCCTGCACGTCGCGCAGCCCAAACTGGGTCAGGAACTCCTTGGTGGTCTTGTACAGCATGGGCTTGCCGACTACGTTCTTCCGGCCCGCTGTGGTAATCAGTTTGCGGTCAATCAGCGTCTTGACTACGCCGCCACCCTGGACGCCGCGGATCTCGAGGATCTCCGGCATGGTGATGGGCTGTTTGTAGGCGATGACGGCCAGCGTCTCCAGAGCAGCCTGCGAGAGCTTCAGCGGCTGCTTCAAGTTCTGGACGAAGTTGCGAAGCACCTCGTGGTGCTCGGGCTTGGTGGCCATCTGATATCCGCCGGCGACCTCGCGGAAGAAGATGCCGCGGTCCGGGCGGTTGGACTCCTCGGCCAGTTGCCGCAACACCGGCTCCACGTCCTTAACGTCCCGGCCGAGCGCCTGGGCAATCTGACTTACCGGCATCGGCTCATTCAGCAGGTAGATGATGGCTTCCAGCACAGCCTTCAACTCGGCGGCCTGGCTATCGGCCGCGTCCGCGGGCTGGGCCTGCTCACCGAGTAACTGCTCGGCCGACAGTGAGACGGGCGTCTCGTCCACAACAGGCTGCTCCTCGGCAGCGTGTAATTCTTTCTCGTCCATTGCTTAGCTTTTGTACTCTTCCTCAATGCGCAGGATCGACTCTTCAGTCACCTGCATTTCATCGAAGCCCTTGTCGCGTTTGACCTGGATCTCACCGAAGCTCTCTGACTGCGTGAGCCGGATGGCCTGCTGTTTCACCATCTCCAACACCGCCAGGAACAGGCAGATCATGGCGCGCCGCGAGTGCTGCCGCTCAAACAGAGGCACCAACGCCACAGCCTGGCCGGCGGGCAAATCCCGCAGCGTGTTCTTCAGGAAGACAATCATGTCCGGGACGGACACATCCTCCGTGCTCACCTCATACAAGGGCCGGGACTTGGCCCGCTCCAGGATCTGCTCAAACGTCTTGACGAGGTCAAACAGCGACACGGCCAAGCCGGGGTTGTCGTCCTCACTGACGAAGTTCTGGATTTGCGGATTGGACCAGATGGCCTCTTCGATCATCCGCTTTTCCTGGAGCATGGCGGCAGCCGACTTGAACCGCTCATATTCCAGGAGGCGTTCCACCAGTTCCTTGCGGGGGTCTTCCTCGGGGTCCAGTTTTTCCAGTTCGGGATCGCGCGGCAGCAGCATCTTGGACTTGATGTGGATCAGAGTGGCGGCCATGTAGACGAACTCGGCGCTCAGCTCAATGTCGAGATCCGCGGCGTTCTGAACGTAGGTAAAATACTGCTGGGTGATCTTCGCAATCGGGATGTCATACACGTTCACCTGCTGCTTTCGGATCAGGTCCAGCAGCAGATCGAGGGGCCCCTCGTAGTGTTCCAGATGTAGGTTGAGCGGTAATGACACCTCCCTTCAGGATAGCAGCATGGGTAAAGCGCACCAGGATCCGGGCTGCCCGGATTTCGGATTCCCGGCCCACGCAGAGTGCTGGTTGCAGCCCCGGTGCAGCAGCGCTGGTTCAACTCGACGGCCCGGAGTGGCTCCGCTAGCGCGCCGGTTAGGGTCCGGTAGTTCGTGGCGTCCGGATCCGCCATTGCCGTGCGGCGGCCCCCCCCTCCTCTTCTCCTCTTTGACTCCTCTTTGACTCCTCTTTGACGACGTCGCTGGTCATGCGGTATCCTGAAGCTGTAAAACTTTGGGCAAAGGTCTGTAAGAACACTCAATGGCGAATCATGTCACCTCACTGAAGCGTGTGCGCATCACAGAGCGCCGCACGACAGTCAACAAAATGCGGAAGAGCCGCTTGCGCCACGCGATCCGCGCAATGCGCCGTGCGGTGGAAAAGAAAGACGCTACCACCGCCAATTCACTGCTCGCGTCCACATTCTCTCTCATCGACCGTGCCGCCAAGTGGGGCATTATCAAGGACAACACGGCAGATCGTTACAAGTCCCGCCTCCACAAACGCCTCAAGGCGCTGGCCGCCGCGCCGGCAACAGTTTAACCGCAAGCACTCAGAAAACCCTGGTTTTCACTGGCTGCCCATGAAAGTGGGCAGCCTTTTCTTTGTTGGGCCCGTTGCGTGGAACCGTAGCGGTGCGGCGTGCTTTAGGCGCCGGGCCGCCGCGGTCTTACACTGGTAACAGTAGTCTTGCCGAGCGCACTCAACGTACGTCAGTTCTTCTCCCGCAACGGCGCGCTGGCCGGGGCGCATGCGAATTACGAATTCCGCTCCGGGCAACTGGAGATGGCGCTGGCCGTGGAGTCGGCCCTCAGCGAGAAACGCCACCTGATCGTGGAGGCGGGTACCGGCACCGGCAAGACGCTCGCCTACCTGGTGCCTGCGATCCTGTCTGGAAAGCGCGTGATCGTCTCC
>JBBQLF010000106.1:0-10637 GCA_038327695.1 Bryobacterales bacterium | reverse complement strand
GGTCTTGCGGTGCATTCTGCGAAAACAGAGCCTCCCGAAGTTTCACGTCCCTGGCATGAAGCGCCTCATGGGCATCCGAACAATAGTCCGGATACAGCCCGGTGGGGTCGGCGGTCAGCGGAGCGTGGCAATACTGGCAATACATCGGGCTCAAAGCACTTCTCGTGCTAGTTCACCATCGGCTGAACCTAGGGCCTACATTAGTACTGCCCGTCGAAATGCCTGCCTTCCGGCCCGCGCTCAGTCCTCCCGGCCCTGCAGGCCTCGTCTGAGACCGGCGGCAAAAAGCCCGCATGCCGCCAGAAAGAGGCCCATCGACGCGAAAACCAGCGTCCTGCCTTTGGACCGATCAACCAGCCGCACAGGGCCCGAGACCTCCTCGGTTTCCACGGTGCGGACCAGAAGCTGCACTTCCGACGGCCCGCGCCCCTCCATCCGGTTATCCAGCACAAGTTGGTAATGATCCGGTTCAACCGGCCTATGGGAAAAGGCTCCGCGCCTGGCGAACGACGTGGACGCCTCGACGGAATGCGCTTCGCCGCGCAGCCAGCGCTCGGCGTCTTCCTGCTTCAGAAGTACGACGCGAACGCCGGAGCCGCCGCGGATCAGTTCGTAAGTGCACATGATGCGCGCTGTGTTGACGGGCAAGGCGATATCAAGCGTCCGGATGCGTCCCGGACCTACCGTAACCGGGCTATCCCACAGCGTCATGATCCTGGGCGCTGTCCCGCCGCCAGCGAGCAAGAAAGAGAGGAGCAGTCCAGTCATCGCGCCTGGTACACTACCTTGCCACCCAGGTACGTTGCCTGGATCCGCGTCCGCGGCACCTCCAGCGGCGCCACGGTCAGGATGTCCCGGTCAAGCACCAGGAAATCGGCGAACTTGCCCGGCTCGATCGACCCCTTCACCTTCTCTTCGAACGCCGCATACGCGCCGGCCAAGGTCCAGCTTGCCAGCGCCTCCTGCCGGGTCATCTTCTGATCCGGCGTCCAGCCCTGCGGCGGCCGGCCTTCCATGTCCTGTCGTGTGAACGCCGCGTAGAGGCCGAGCATGGGATTGGCCTCCTCTACAGGGAAGTCGCTCCCGTTGGCGACAGGCACGCCCAGGTTGAGGAAGCGCCGCCAGGCGTAGGCGCCGGCCACCCGGTCCGGCCCCAGGCGAGCCGCCGCCCAGCGCATGTCGCTGGTGGCGTGCGTGGACTGCACTGAGGCGATAATCGAGTAATCGGCAAAGGTCTGGAAGTCCGGCAGCGAGACTACCTGCGCGTGCTCGATCCGGAACCGCTTGCCGTTTCGGCCGCCCAGCGCTGCGGCGTAGGCGTCCAGGACAGTGCGGTTGGCGCGGTCGCCGATGGCGTGCGTGCAGACCTGGAAGCCCCGCGCCGCCGCCACTCGCGCCACGCGCTCCAGATCCTCGCGAGTGGTCATCATCAAGCCCGAGTTCGATTTTTCATCGCTATAAGGCTGCCAGAGCGCCGCACCGCGGGATCCCAACGCCCCGTCGGCGTAAAGCTTGATGGAGCGCACTGTCAGGTAGTCGCCCACTTCCGGTCCGCGCTCGGCGAACTCCCGCCACAGCGGGCCGTCGCCACCGATCATGGCCCAAACCCGGACCGGCAACCGTCCCTCGCGGATCAACTCGCCGTAGGCCCGCAAGTCCTCGCGCGAGACCCCGGCGTCGTGAACGCCGGTCAGTCCGAGCCGCGCGCATTCCTGCGCCGCGAGCGCCAGTTGGCGCTTGATCTGTTCGTACGTGGCCGCTGGGATCCTGCGGCTCACCAGGCCCTGTGCCCGATCCACCAGCACGCCGGTGGCTTGCCCTTGGGCGTCACGCAGGATCTTGCCGCCCGGCGGATCGGGCGTGGCGGCGGTTATGCCCGCCAGCGCGAGGGCGCGCGAGTTGGCCCAGCCGGCGTGACCGTCCACGCGTGTGAGAAACACCGGCCGGTCCGGAGCCACGGCGTCCAGGTCCGCCGCCGCCGGGAACTGGCCGCCCCAATTGGTCTGATCCCAATTGCGCCCGGTCACCCACTCGCCATCGGCCCGGCCCGCCGCCTGCTGTTTCACGTAGGCGGCGATTTCGGCGATGGTGGCCACGTGCCGCAGATCGCGCGACTCCAGCAATGCGCCCAGGCCGCGCATGTGCGCGTGGGCGTCGATGAGCCCTGGAATGACGGTTGCGCCCTTCAGGTCCACCCGCCGCGTGCCGGGTCCGGCCAGATGGGACAGATCATTGCCCACCGCCACTATGCGGTCCCGCTGGATAGCCAGGGACCGTGTCCGGGGCTGGCCCTGGTTCACCGTGTAGATATTGGCATTCTCGATGAGCACGTCCGCCGTCTGCGCTTCGGCCGGTAGCGCTTCGGCCGGTAGCCAGACCAGCAAGCCGAGCAGGGCTACAATAGGCAACATGGATGCCAGTATTGCACATCTGCCCGCGCCGCCCGCTGCCTGGAAGACCTACCTGGGCTGGGCCTGCGCCGTGATGCTGGCAGCGCTCTTCCTGGTGTCCGGATTCTGGAAGCTGGTCGATCCGCTGGCCACTGAGCAACGCATGGTGCAGATGCTGTTTCCGCGCCAGATTGCCCTGATCGTCGCCATCGGCGTGGGCATCACCGAGGCCTGGGCGGGGCTGCTGATCCTGGTGCCGCGCTGGCGCCGTTCGGGCGCCTGGCTCTGCGGCCTGCTGCTGGTGGCGTTCATGGTCTACATGGCCGTCAACTACGCCAGGCTCACCGGCGAGGATTGCAGTTGTTTCCCGTGGCTGAAGCGCGTAGTCGGGCCGGCCTTCTTTTGGAGCGACGCGGCGATGCTCCTGGGCGCCTTGCTGGCCGGTTTGTGGGCGCCCCGCTTCGAGGGTTGGAAGGCCGCCGCGGGTGCGCTGGGCGCCATTGCCGTATTCGCTGGCGCCGTATACGGAGTCACCGCCACCCAGCAGACCGGCGTCCTGGCGCCGCCCAGCGTGCTTGTTGACAACAAGCCATTTTCGCTGCACCAGGGACGCATTCTGATCTACTTTTTCGATCCCCAGTGCATGCACTGCTACACGGGCGCCCAACGCATGTCCAAGTACGCCTGGAAGGGCGAGGTGACAGTCCTGGCCGTGCCGACTGTCAATCCACAGTGGTCCGGCAGTTTCCTGAAAGACACAGGGCTCAGTGCCCGCGTGGCCCAGGATCAGAAAGATCTGGCGCCGCTCCGCGCCGTCTTTCCGTTCACCGATCCGCCTTATGGCGTGGCTCTGGACCGCGGCCGCCAGGTGCAGGCCTTCCCGTTTTTCGATGACAACGAGCCGCTCACGGCGCTGCGGAAGCTCGGCTGGGTGCAGTGATCCGCCACTACTCGTAGCGGAGCGCGTCCACCGGATCCAGATTGGCCGCCTTCAACGCCGGCCACGTGCCGAAGAAAAGGCCGATGGACACGGATACGCCAAGGCCCAGTCCAATGGCCCAACCGGGCACAGTGGACGGCAATGACGGCACCAGCATCCCGATGATCAGCGTGATGAGGACGGAAACCAGCACACCCAGCGCACCGCCCAAGGCGGTGAGCGTCACGGCCTCCATCAGAAATTGCACGACAATGTCGCCCTTCTTGGCGCCGATGGCCTTTCGTATGCCGATCTCCTTGGTGCGTTCCGTCACCGACACCAGCATAATGTTCATCACGCCGATGCCGCCCACCAGCAGTCCCAGGCTGGACAAGGCAATTGAGACCAGCACCACCACGCTGAGGATCGCATCCAGGCGCTTGATAATCTGATCGGCGGTGGTGAGTGAGAAGTCGTCCTCCGCGTCCGCCGGCGTCTTCCGGAGCCGGCGCAGACACTGCCGCATCTCCTCCATGGCCTCGTCGCGCATGCCGGTCCGCGCCTTTGCCACCAGAATCAGGCGGTCTTCGGTGGGGAAACGCTGCGCGGCCACTCGATAGGGGATCGCGATCTGCGTATCCTGTCCGTTCTGGCCAAAGAACCCCCCCTTGGCTTCGGCGAATACGCCCAGCACGGTGTACTCCGTGCCGGCCACCGTAACCACTCGCCCCAGTGCGCGGCCATCGGGAAACAGAGCGTCGGCCACCAGCGCGCCGATCACGCAAACCCGGGAGCCGCGGTCCGCCTCCTCCGGCGTGAAGATGCGGCCCAGTTTCACCTCGCGCGGCTGAATGTTGAACGAGTTGCCGCTGAAGCCGACCAGGTTCACGTTGTCGGTTTCAAATCCAGTCACCTTTGCGGTGATCAGGCCGCTAGTCAGCGAGCTGATAAAAAGCTGCTGGCTCACATCCTCCACGGCGCGCACGCTGGATTTGACAATCTCGGCGTACTCGGCCCGGATTGGCTTGCGCTTCTGCTCCTTGGGCGGGCCGCCGGCGCTCGGATCGCCGCTAAAGCGATTCAGGAAGATGTTATCCGGGCCAAACTCGGAAAAGAAAGTGACGATGCCCTGCCGCAGGCCGGAGGTGAGGCTGCCCACCGTAACCACAGTCGTGATACCGATCACGATGCCCAGAATCGTCAGGCCGCTCCGGAAGCGGTTCACCCACACGGCGTCCAAAGCCATGTTGACGTTTTCGCCGAACTCCAGACGGATCATGCTATTCCGCCCTCAGCGCCACTATGGGGTCCATCTTGGCGGCGCGCGAGGCCGGATACCAACCCGACAGGATGCCTACCACGGACGAAACAAACAGGGAAAGCAGCACGTAAGGCATGGTGACCGACAGCGTGACCCCGGAAACGATCGACGCGATGCGCGCCACTGCGGCGCCAACGCCCAGCCCGATTGCTCCCCCCAGCGCCGCCATGATCACAGCCTCCAGCAGAAACTGCATCTTCAAGTCAGACTGCCGCGCACCGATCGACTTGCGGATCCCGATCTCGCGCGTCCGCTCGGTGACCGAAACCAGCATGATGTTCATGATCACGATGCCGCCCACCACCAGCGAGATGCAGGTGATCGGGATCACCACCGCGCCGATCAGGGCCATGATCTGTTGAATGAACTGGCGGATGGAATCCGGCGTGATCGTGTCGAAATTGTCCGGCTTGCCGGGCCGCGCCTTGAAGCGGTTGCGTAACGCCACCCGCGTCACATCCAGGGCGTCGTCCAGCTTCAGACCGGACTCCGGACGCGCCCTCGCAAACAGCACCATGGTCCGCTCCGGGCCGTAAATCCGGTTGAACACCGTGGCCGGGATATAGGCCACGTTGTCTTGCGATTGCCCGCCGGCGCTGCCGATCTTCTCCTGCACGCCGACGATGACGAACTCGTAGCCCGCCAGCTTGATCATCTTCCCGATGGGAGACGTCTCCGGAAAGAACTCAGCGCGCAATTCGTCGCCGATCACCGCCACCTGTGCCTTGCCCCGTTCCTCCTGCTCGGTGAAGAAACGCCCGTCGGTGAGGTTCACCTCGCGAATCTCGGCGATTGCCGCCGCAACGCCGATGATCGAGGTCGCCTCCTTCAGGCGTCCTTCGTTCCGTACATCCTCACTTCGCTGCCGGTAGGGGCTGTACAGGATGTCCTTGCCGGTCGTCTCGCGCAGGTAGGCGTAGTCTTCCTGCCGGATGCGCCGGTTGTACTTCAGGCGTTCGATCCGCTCCCGGCGGGTCATTCGCCCCACCTGCAACAACTGGCCTACCTGATAACCGTCGCTGCCGAAAACCTTCGAAGTGGTCTCCTCCGCATAGCTGCCCAGCCCCTCAATAGCCGCCCCGACGATCACCACACTGCTGACCCCGATGATGACGCCAAGCAGGGTCAGGAAGCTGCGCAGCTTGTGGGCTCGCAGGGACGCCACGGCGAGTGCAGCGGCCGTAGACAGGAAGTACCAGTATCGCATTCAGTTTTAGTGTCCACTAATTGGATTCCAACCGTCTGGTTCGGTTGCAGAAACAGATTATAATAAGGTCATTATCCGTGCCCAGCGCGGATTGCTTGGCGGAGTCCCAACGGCCCGGAAGAGGCACGAGGCTCCTCTGAACCAGTAGCGAGGAGACAAGGCAATGGCGACTTCACCCCGTGCCGCCGTTTCGGCGGCCAGGTATGAACGCAGTGAAGAGCGGGAATGGCGAGCATCCGATGACTCGCGCCGCATCAGTTTTGCGCGGAGGACGCTGGACCAGATGCGGTTTGAACCGGCGCGGATGGCCACCGCTGAGGGCCCACAGGGCGTCGCCGGTCTGCTGCTGGGCACCCGGCTCGGCGATCTCCTGCGAATCGTTCGCTGCCAGCCAATCCTCTGTGATCACACGCTCGGGCCGGAGTTCCATCTATCGGACCGGGAAGAGGCGGGTTTGGCTGCCCTGCTGGACGAACTCAAACTCGGCGTCGAATCGCAATACCTGCAAGTGCTGGGCTGGTTCGTCACTCACCTCGATGGCGACCTGCGAATGACCGCGGAAGAGAGCCAGCTCCACCGCAAACTGTTCGCCGATGACCAGTTTGTCCTCGTCGGCCGGTCAGGCCAGCTGGGCGAAATGCAGTTGGCCGTATACTACCCCTCGGGCAATGGCACAGCGGAGGAGAACCCCCTGTCGCCCTTACTGTCCTTGGCCCCAGACAGTGCGGCTCCGTCGGACCGGAATACCGCGTCTTCCCGCCGCCAGCGGCAGGACCGCCCGCTGGCCGAGCCCGAAGCCATCGAGACAGCAACGCCGGAAGCCGCCGCGCCCGTTCCGCTACCCGTGGCCGCGCCTCGCCCCAACCTGCTTGTGCCCGTCCTGATGACTCTCGCTCTCCTGGCGGCATCCGGAGCGGTCTACTGGAGCTGGAATCGCCTGGACCAACCAGCGGTAGCCGCCAAGCCAGCCGTTCCCCCGGTTCCTCTCGAACTCGTCTCCCTCCACGCGCAGGAGAGGAACGGGCGGGTCTTCTTCGCATGGAATGGCAAGGCGGACGCGCTGCGAGGGGCCCTGCAGGTTCAGATGCTCATCGAACAGGGCGGCAAAACCATACGCTGGGACCTGACGGGCCAGGAGGTCGCCTCGGGGCGCCGCGCCTTCCGCCGGGGTGTTCAGCAAGTGAAGGCGACGATGGTGATTCACCGGCCGGACGGGAGCGTTGTTGAGGAGTCCACGCAATACCTGGCCCCGCCACCTGCGGCCGGCACCGAGCCCCCGCCGGAATAGGTTGAGGCGGCCACCGGCGATCCTGCTTAACCCCAGGATGGTGGCCCGGCGGCCTCCAACGAAAATATTGTAGATCTACGGCGAAGCCCGCGCAATCTCCTGAACTGTCGCTGATAAAGCTTCACATCTCAAGGAGAATCCATGAAACGCATCTTGTCTGTTTTCGGTTTGCTTGCCGCCTCCGTTTTCACCGCGTCCGCCGCCGATATCGTCGATACCGCGGTCGGCGCCGGTAGCTTCAACACCCTGGTCACCGCCGTCAAGGCCGCCGGCTTGGTGGATACGCTGAAAAGCGCGGGCCCCTTCACCGTGTTCGCCCCCACTGATGAGGCCTTTGCCAAGCTTCCGGCCGCCACGCTGGAGGGCCTCCTCCAGGATCCCGCCAAACTCAAGAAAATTCTGCTCTACCACGTTGTTTCAGGCAACGTGATGGCAGCCGATGTCGTCAAGATCAAGTCCGCTAAGACCGTCGAAGGCAGCTCGGCCAGGATCACCGTCAAGGGCGGCAAGGTGATGGTGGACGGCGCCACGGTCGTCAAGACCGATATCGCCTGCGACAACGGTGTCATCCACGTCATCGACACGGTCATCATGCCGAAGATGTAAGCACGGATTTCTGCAAATTCGAACGTAAAGGCTTGGACTCTGGTCCAGGCCTTTTCGTTCTTAAACGCGCAACAGCCGGGCTGGAATCCGGCGGACCAGTTGGGCGAACACCGCACGGCGGCTCCAATCTGCCCCCGCGCCGTTCGCCTTCACCAGCCGGCGGCACCAGTCCATAGGCCTGTCCTGCCGGCCCGGTTGTTCTATAGTGGGAGCAAGGGGATCACTGGTCAGTATGGTTAATCTACGTTGGATCACGACCGCGCTATTGGTGTCTTTTACCGCTTCTCAGGCATTCGGCCAGGCTGCGGCCATGAATGGTCAGATCACCGGCACCATCACGGACCCGGGCGGCGCCTCAGTGCCCCGGGCTAACGTCAAGGTGCTAAACAGGGGCACCGGCTTCTCCCAGGCCGCGCTCACTTCAGCTAGCGGCCTCTATCGTTTCAATGTCCTGCCGCTGGGCGAATACGAACTGTCCGTGGATGCGGAGGGCTTCGCGCCCGTCAAGCGCAGCGGCATCCTGCTGAACGCCGGTGCTACAGCCACGCTCGACATCGCACTCTCCCTGAAGGGCGTGGCGACCGAAATCGTGGTCTCCGCGGCCGCGCCGGTGGTGGATCCATCCCGCACCGATCAGGGCAGCACGCTCAGCGCCAACGCCATCACCAACCTCCCGCTACTGTCCCGCAACCCCTATAACTTCGTCCTCCAGCAGCCGAACGTGAGCGGCCGCGGCAACACCGAGTTCGGCGTCCCGCGCAAGCTCAACGCCAATGGCTTCAATGGCCGCGTCAACTACCAGTTGGACGGCTCCAATAATGTGCAGAGTGATCGTGCCGGCATCCGGCTCATGCCGGTCTCGAACACTTGGGTACAGGAGATCCAGCAGGTTTCCAATGGTTTCTCGCCCGAGTTCGGCAACACCGTCGGGACGGTCTTCAATACCATCACCAAGTCCGGCGCCAATGATCTGCACGGCGAGGCCGGATACATCTTCCGGCGCACCCCGTTCTCCGCCCGGCCCGCGCTGCTGGCGCCGGAGCGGCCTACACCGGAGGTCAACGTCGACGCCCTGTTCGCTGATGCCGGCGGCCGTCTCGTCAAGGACCGCGTCTTCTGGTTTGGCGCCTATGAAAAGGTCAAGCGCGACCTGCCAGCCCCGGTCACCGTCTCGCCCGCCACCATTGCCCAACTCGGCCTGCCCGCCACCTATGGGGACGCCGTCCCTTTCGCACAAAACGTGACGTTCTTCATGGCCAAGACCGATGTCCAGATCTCCAGCGGCAACCGGCTCTCGCTGCGCTACAACGGCCACCGCAATGATTCGCCCTACAATTCCTCCACCATCGGCGGACTCTACCTGATCGACCGTACCTTCAAGTTCGTGGACCGCTCTCACGGCGGTGCGGCGCAGTTGATCTCCATCCTCTCACCCCGGATGGTCAACGAAGCGCGCTTTCAGATGCCCTATCGCTCCCAGCAACAGAACCGGTTTGAAGCCACCGGCACCGGGCCCGCCGTCTCCATCGCCGGCGTGGCCTTCTTTGGCAATTCGCTCGACACTGGTTTCGTCTATGAAGAGGCCACCCCCGAGTTCAGCGACAATCTGAGCTACAACCTGGACCGCCACTCCTTGAAGGCCGGTGCCAGCTTCCGCGCCATTCGGGATACCCAGGTTCAACAGGTCAGCGCCAACTATACTTTTGCCAGCACTGCCGCCTATCTGGCGGCCAAGAGCGGTCTGGCGCCGAAAGGCTACGTCTCATTCGCCCAGTCTGTCGGTGAGCCTTCCATCAAGTACAACTCGATGTTCTCCGGCTTCTACGGCCAGGATCAGTGGAAGCCCCGTTCCAACATTACCCTCATCTACGGCGTACGCTACGACGTCTATACCCCGCCGTCCGCCAACGGGAATTCGCCGTTCGCCAATTCAAAGAAGTTCCGCACAGACCGGAACAACTTCGCGCCCAGGCTCGGCTTGGCCATAGGAATGGGCAAAACCGTGCTGCGTGCCAGCGGCGGCATCTTCTTTGATCCCTTCCAGACCGACACCTACCGCAAGTCCATCCTCAACAACGGGACGCCCATCTTTTTCAGCGTCAACCTGGCCCCGTCGTCCCCCATCGCTCCCTCATTTCCCAATGTGTTCACCGGGATTCCGCCCGGCTTCACGCTGCCGCTCCAGGACATCACGGCCGTGGACCCCACCTTCGCCAACCTCTACTCGGCCAACGGCAACGTCAGCCTCAGCCGCGAGATCACGGCCAACCTCGGCCTGACGGCAACCTATCTGTTCACGCGTGGCAACCGCCTGCCTATCTGGCGCAACATCAACCTCGGACTGACCGGAAATCGCCTGGCTGACGGACGTCCCATCTTCGGCGGCACACGGCCCATCGCCGGCTTCGCCAATATTCTCAGCGCGGAGAGCGTCGGCCAGTCGGTCTATCACGGCTTCAACACCACGATGAACAAGCGCTTCTCGCGAGGCTTCGAGATGTTCGCCACCTGGACTTGGTCCCATGCCATCGACGATGCGCCGGAGCAGAACAACATCGACAGCGGAGCGTTCCTGCTCTCCGACCCCACCAATCGCCGGCGCGATCGCGCCAACTCGCTGACAGACCGCCGTCACGCCTTCAACGCCAATGGAGTCTGGAGCCCCTCCACCTCCCTGCAAAACAAGGCCCTCCGCTATCTCGCCAACAACAATCGGCTCTCCGCCGCCCTCGTCCTCCAGCACGGCGAGGTAGCCAATCTGGGCAGCAACCGCCCGTTGAACGGCGACGCCTCCACCGGCAACGCCTATCAGCGGCCCCTCTATATCGGCCGCAACACTCTGCGCACGCCCAATCTGTATGAACTCAATGTCCGCTACGCCCGCACCTTCGTCATCAAAGAGCGCT
>JBBQLF010000105.1:0-10696 GCA_038327695.1 Bryobacterales bacterium | reverse complement strand
GCCGAATAACTCAGCCAGGCCGAAGTCCTTCCTCTTCACACCCCACTCATCGTAGAGCGAAGATTCGTAGGTAGCGACAAGGCTGCCGCCCCGTTTCACGAACTCCGTCAACTGCGCGCATTGCTTGTCAGAGAGCGCCGCGACGTTCGGCAGGATCAGGAGCTTGAAGCGGTCAATCCGGGGCTCGCCCAGCAGTCGCTCGTGCGCCATCTCGAAAGGTACTCTCGCCTCCACCAGCGCCTGGTAAATTCCGGAGACATGAGAGCCGGAGTCCTCCCGGGACGTGTAGAACCTCCCGGTCTGCTCCGAATCGACGATGGCTACCCGTGCCAGCGGCGCCTGATCGCGAAGGTACTTCTCCGAGCGATAGTGCCAGCGAAACTGCTCCTCCTCAACGGGTAACCATCGCCGGTCATAGAGCGTAGTGCAGAACTTGGTGAACGTCAGACTGACGCCGTTGGCGACAGCGTTCGCCGCCCAGATCTGGATCTCCGGACCGCTCTGCACGGAGTCCTTCCAGCGGTGCGTGGCTTCGATGCCGACGTTCAGGCTGGCGCCGAGAGTGGCGGCGGGCGCCACCGCGCGGTACCGCTTTGCCGATTGCCCGATGGCCCACGGCGGAGTGGTACGGCTCCGTCCCTGCCGATCTATTGTGAGAATGGCCGCCCGTTTGGCAACCTCTTCCAGATCAACCGGTGAATCGCCGCCCACATTCGGGATGAAGCGCGAATGAGGGTTGATCTTGCGCAACTCGGAGTCCCACAGGCTCCACAGTTCTACCAGCCGCTGATTCACCCACCGCGAGTGCAGGTACCAGGGCGTATCTCTGGGATGAACGCCGGCCACCGTGTAGGTGCGCTGCCCCCGCGGCAGTTCCATGCCGCCGGAGAACGCCCGGAAGCCCTGGCGGCAGTGGTCGCAGTAGCACATGCCGGAGCCCTCCCAGCGGTTGGCAAACACTGCGTCCACCCCGTACAGCGACATGACCTCCTTGATCACCTCTGTCATGTGGACGAAGTTGCGCGGGCCCAGGGCGCACGTGATCCACAATCCCGGCGCGCTTCCATGCGGGCGCATGCGGGCGCCGGCATCCACGGCGATCCACTCCGGGTGTGCCTTCATGGCCTCCGCCGTAACGGCGTGCGGGTCCACGCGCGCGATGATCTTCATCTTCAGGGCCCGGCATCCGGCCACCAGCGAGCCGAACGGGTCCATGCCGCCCATCCACGCGCTGCGGGGGTGAAATGGGAGCTTGGTCGGGTAGAAGGCGGTGGTCCCTCCCGCCGTCAGGCGCGCGGCGTTGGCATGGATCCGTTGGAAGTAGGCGAGCCAGAACTTCAGGTCCAGGTTGGGCGGATCGTTTTCCACGAGGAAGAAGTTGACCCATCGCGTCGCCTCCCGCCACCACCCATCTTCGGTGCGGTACGGGCCCGGCCCAGGCGGCGCCACGGCCGCAATGGCAGAAGAAGCCACGAAGAAGCGGCGGGTCACATCACCGCCGCCCAAGGGTTCACTCATGAGGGACTCCTTCGAGACAATTGACACTCGATGCCGCGACACCAGCGGCGGCGCTCAGGCAGCGGTTCTCGCCACGCGCGGCACAGCCTTACGAACACGAGCTTAAAGCCGGACTGCATTCGCCGTCCACTCGCGGCGGACCCGGCTTGGCGGAGACTCCGTTGGCGGCAGCGCCGGTCCGGCCCCGCTACCGGGATGTGACCAACGCCCGTGACCAACGCCCGTGACCAACGCCCGTAACCAAGGCCCGTGACCAACGTCCGTGACCAACGCCCGTGACCAACGCCCGTGACCAACGCCCGTGACCAAGGCCCGTGACCAAGGCCCGTGACCAACGCCCGCGGCGAGCCTTGCCTCCGATGTGATAGCGTAGCCCGCAGAGAGGCGGAATATGAGTTCACAAAAGACCGCCGCCGCTGGGCTGGCCCTGGCCGCTGCCGTTCTGCTGGCCCCGTTCGCCAGTGCCCAAACCACACAGAACAACGACCAGCGCATGGAGTGGTGGCGGGAGGCCCGCTTCGGCATGTTTATCCACTGGGGCATCTATTCCGCTTTGGGCGGAGAGTGGAACGGTCTGGATTACGGCAAAGAGATGGGCGGCGGCAGCGCTGAGCACATCTTCTTCCGCTCGCCAATCCCCAGGCAGGAGTACAAGTCCCTGGCCGGCCGGTTCAATCCCGTGCAGTTCAACGCCGCCGAGTGGGTCCGCATGGCCAAGGGCGCCGGCATGAAGTACATGGTGATCACCTCCAAGCACCATGACGGCTTCAGCATGTACGGCACGAAGCTGACGCCGTACAACATCGTGGACGCAACGCCCTTCCATCGGGACGTCGCCGGCGAACTGGCGGCCGAGTGCCGCAAGCAGGGCATTCGCTTCGGCGTGTATTACTCGCACAGCCTGGACTGGGAGCATCGCAAACGGTCGTGGCGCAATCTGCCTCCGCCTCCGCCCGCCTACGTCGACCTGGTGAAAGGGCAGTTGGCGGAACTGCTCACCCGCTACGGCCGCATGTCACTGCTCTGGTTCGACGTAGGCGATCAATACAAGGACATCAATACCCAGTACGGCGAACTCGTGAAGCGCCTCTCGCCGGAAACCATCGTCAGCGGCCGCCTGGGCGGGCACGGCAACATCGCCGACTACCGCAGCGAAGGCGACCGCCGCATCCCCCCGGCGCGTGTCACCGGCGACGTGGAGACGCCCATGACGATGCGCGACAACTGGGGCTTCGACCGCGACGAGAGTAACTGGAAGAGCGTCAAGGATCTGCTGGAGCGCTTCACGCTCACCGTCTGCCGGGGCGCGAACATGCTGCTCAACGTGGGTCCAACTCCTCAGGGGACCTTCACGCCGGAGGAGATCGAACGGCTGCGCGGCATCGGCGAATGGATGAAGGCGAACGGCGAGGCTATCACGGGAACAACTGCCAGCCCGTTTGATTTTGACTTTGAGTGGGGCTCCATCTCACAAAAGCCGGGACGCCTCTATCTGCATGTGCTGAAGTGGAACCCCACCGGCATCGCGTGCCCTGGACTCAAGACCACAGTGAAGCGCGCCTACTTGCTGGCCGATCCCAAGCGGTCCGCCTTGAAGGTGGAGCAGGACACCGCGAAGGGTACGTTGCGGGTGCGCGTGGCGGCGCGAGCCCCGTCGGAACTGGTGAACGTGATCGTGCTCGAACTGAACGGCGAACTGAAGACGGACCCCGAAACCAAGGGCACTTATCACTGGGTGAAGGGCGTCGGCATCCGGCTCAACACCGAAAAGATGGAGCGTCAGCGTAAGTTGGGGTGGGATCCGAAGTGGTCCTGGGACACCGCCGCAGACGCCGCTACAGGAAAGTAGTGCGCACGGCGACGCCACCGTGGTCCTGTGTGGCCGCAGGGGGGCCTCGGTGCAGCCTCATAGGCGTTAAAATAAGGCCCTGGCAGGCCAGTCTCGTGCCGTCGAAGGCCCCGCCAATTGAAACATTTCCACATAGAAATGTTCTTACCTTAACGCCTATAGGTGCAGCCTCCCGCACACTCTACTCTGCCCTGCCGGCCACCTTCCAGTGCTCAACTTCGTGATCTCCGGCAGCCACCGCAATCCACTGGCTGTCCGGCGAGAACGCCACCGGCGCCACCACATGGGGAGCGCGGATCGTCCGCGTGATCTTGCCGCTGGCCAGATCCCAGATCGCCACCTTCACCGGATTCCGCTCTGTGAAAACGTCGAATCCACCCGTCACCAGCGTCCGCCCGTCCCTCGAAATCGCCAGCGGGGCAATTGTCTCGCCGTGGCCCTTCAACTTCCGGCTGAGTGCAAACGATTTGGCGTCCCGGATGCAAACGGTTTCGTCCAGGCCGCCCATGATGAGTTGCGTGCCGTCCGGCGTGAACTCCGCGAACATCGCGCCCGTCATGTCTTCCACGCGCCGCACCAGCTCGCCGGACTTCGTCTTCCACACGCGGGTGCCGTTGCCGTAGTTCGCGCTGACCACTGTCGCTCCGTCTGGCGAAAAGACCAGAGCGGCCGCACCGCCCAGGCCATGCGGGAGAACGTGTTGCTGGTCACCTGTCGCCAGGTTCCAGATCCAAATCGAACGTTCGTCCGCACTGGCACTGGCGATTAGCTTGCGGTCTTGGGATACAGCCGTTTCGCCCGCCGCAAAGGGGAAGCCTGGTTCCTCGCCGTCGTCAACGGCACGGAGCCTCGCACCATTTCGATCCCCCTGTCTTTCCTGCCCGAGGGCGACTGGCATGCCATGAGCGCCCGGGACGCCACGGCGGAGGGCGCGGTGATCGGAATCGAATCCTCGTCCTTGTCCGCGCAGGCTACCCTCACCGTGGACTTGCAGGCGGGCGGAGGCTGGCTCGGACGCTTGCAGAAGTGATAGGCCCGGCCGGCCCCGCGCGCCTGCGGCGCCGCTACAGCCCGCTCTTACGCAACCGCACCCCGGCCTTCCGCCCCGGCGCGAACTTCAGCTCCAGAATCCCGCCCGAATCCGTCTTCGCTTCGAACATCTCTTCGTCGTCCACCTCGACGTCATACCGTGACTCCGGCGCCAGGCCCACGATGAAGCCAACTTCCTCCACCGCCTTGGCGCCTTCCTCCGGTGGCGGCAGCCAGCCCGATTCCAGCCGCAATCCCGACGCCGCGAAAAACACCTTCACCGGCCCCAGACTCACCGGCGCCGGCCGCCCGTCCATCTTCACCGCCACGCGCGCGCCGCCCGTAAACGCCTGCGCCTGTCCGGCCCAATACCCAAACCATGCCGCCTCCTCATCCCAGCCCGAGCGTGCCAGCAGTTGTCCGTGGCCGTGGAACAAGTCCGGCATGTAGCTGAAGCTCAGGCCTGGCTGATACGGGTTGGCCCAGAGGAATTCATAGATCACTCCGAACTCCCCGCGCATCAGAAACCGGTCCTGCATCAGCCAGCCCTGCAGGAACTGGTGGGGCAGGGCATTGGCGTCAAAGGCCACCATCGCGAGTTCGACCGCGCGGGAGTAGGCCGCTTCCCGGAGATCCGGATCTCCCTTGCCCACATAGGCGGGAACCCGGAATTCGTTCTCCGGCGCCGGCCACGGTTGCGGGTAATAGGAGAGCATCTGCATCGGCCCGAGATCCTCAAACCACTGGCCCGCGCCCTCGCGCAGGTCGGCCCGCAGATTGTCTCGCAACACGTGGAGGAATTCCGCCATTGCGTAGAGATCCTCGCGCCGGAGAAAGACGCTTGCCCCGGTCTTCAGTCGCGGCACCATCTTCGCCTTCCACCAGCCCTCGACCGCCCACTTCAGGTACGCCTGGGAAGCCTGCGGTTCGAGGTCGGCTACGGCCAGCGCCGCCATCGCGCGCGACCGCACCGCGCTCATCTGCTCCGTCCGGTCACTCAGCACCGCCACCAGTTTTCGCGCCAGCATCGACGATTGCGCCTCGCCGGCGGCCCCCTGGCACCAGTCGTAGACCAGCGCCATCTGGCGCAACTCCGCGGCCACTGCCGGATTCGCCTTCGACGCCCACTCCGCCGCCGCCTTGCAGGGCCCCGCCTGGCCCGTCACCGTGCCCCACAAGCCCTGCGCGAAGCCGGGCTCGGTCATCCTCGCCTTGCCCGTCATCAGCGCCGAAAACTGCTGCCAGCGTATGGACTCCCGCTCCCGTTCGCGCTTCAGCAGTTTGAGCCGCCGCTGGTTCAGCAGCAGCCGCGGGGCCTCGGTGTAGACCTGATAATCGATGTCCTGAGCCAGGCTCTGGGCCGCGGTGAGCGACATCGCGGCCACCACCAACCCAACCTGTGTCAGCATGCCACACCTCCTGAGTCCGCTCACCCGGCCAGAGGCACCTACCGCGCCTCGTGATGTTGATAACAAAGGACTTTTTTCGCCAGCAACGATGGTCATCAGTTTGCTACACTCATATACGAATTGATGATCTCTCTTTAAATCTGCCCTCTGCTGTAACGGGCTTATCGGGAGAGCGAAATGGAGTTGGAAACGTCGTGCTTGCGGGAGCCGGTGTTAGAGTTCTCTTCCATTCGTTCTACCGGTTGCTAGTTGCAACAGAGGGTAATTTTTTGCGCCGGGCGACTTTGCCGGGCGGCATGTGTTCAACATAAGTGACCGCGAGAGGTTGTCTTCAGATTTTTGATCTCTCCCTGAGATGGCGGGTATCGGTGGTCCTGGGGTTCACTTGGTGAAGGGTAGTTGAACGCGGCAACTTCACTAGGAGTTTGGGAACACAGGCTTAAGGATCCGGGTTCACCGTGGCCCCATCTCTCAGCCCTCACAAGGGCAGGCCGCATTGGATTGACTCACCCCGAGTGATTCCTCCCCAGAGGCGATCCAATGCGGCCTCCTAATTCCTAATAACTGAGCGTGCCAGTGCGCGGCGCCTCTTCTTCGTTCGGCAGGTAGACCGCCTTGCACTTCTCGCAGCGGTACAGCTCAGCCTCCGGCCCGAACCTCTGCTTCAACTCCTCGCCAAAAAAGTACCAGCGCTTCAAGTGCCCGGCACATAGTTTGTCTTTGGCGTCCTTCAATCCGCAGGAGCGGATCCGCGGCGCCCGCCTCATGATCCTGGTCCCGTCGCTCAACGTACCAACTTCAACGGCCTGCGGTACCGGCCGGGTCGCTTCCGCATACTTGGGATTCGCCATAAACTCCTCTGAATCCGTAATTATGTCACACGCCGCCTACTCGGCCTCCACGCGCGCGGCAATCACGCCACGCGCCACCCGCGCCCGTACCCGCGCACCCGGCGCTGCATCGGCCGGCGACTTCACCACCTGGCCCTGCTCATTGGTGACAATCGCGTAGCCGCGATCCAGGACCGCCACCGGACTCAACGCCCCCAACTGCGCGGCCAGCGGCTCCATCCGCAAGCGCGCGCCGTGCAGCCGCGCTTGTGCCCCGGCGGCCAGAGCGTGTTCCAGTTCCTGCACGCGCGCCCGGCCGGTGCTCAGCGCCACCGCCGGACCAGCGGCGGCCAGCCGCTGGGAGGCCTCCTCCAGCCGCTTGCGGGCTCGCGTCAGCCGCGCCCGGGGATCGCCGGCGCGCAGGCGCGCGTCCAATTCATCAAACGCCTGCCAGGCGCGTCCGATCTGCCGGGCTGTCCGGTTGGCGGCCCGCTCCACGCCCTGCTGCTGCAGGCGCCGCGCCATGCGGCTGAGAAGGAACCGGATGGCCCGCGCTGCCCGCTGCCGGTCCTCCCGCACAGCGCCGAGTACCGTGGCGTGGTCCCGGACCACCATCTCCGCCGCCGCCGATGGGGTGGGCGCGCGCAGATCCGCCACGAAGTCGGCGACGGTTAAATCCACCTCATGGCCCACCGCGGAGACCACCGGCACGGCTGACTCCGCAATCGCCCGGGCCACCGCCTCTTCGTTGAAGGTCCAGAGATCCTCCAGCGATCCGCCGCCCCGGCCCACGATCACCACATCCGCCCAGGCTGATTGGCTGAAGTACCGCAGCCCCGCGCAGACCCCCTCCACCGCGCCCGCTCCCTGCACTGCCGTCGGCCACAGCCGGATTTCCAGCCCGGGCCATCGCCGCCCGAGCACGGTCAGCATGTCGCGGATCACTGCGCCTTTCGGAGAAGTCACTATGCCGATTCGCTTCGGATAGGCCGGCAACGCCCGCTTGCGCCCGGCCTCGAACAGCCCCTCGGCGGCCAGCCGCCCTTTCAACTGTTCAAACGCCGCCTGCAGTGCGCCCACGCCGTCCGGCGCCAGGGACGACACAATCAACTGGTATTCGCCCCGCTCCTGCCGGACCTCCACCGTGCCGCGCGCCACCACGGCCAGTCCGTCAGCCGGTTGAAAGCGCAAATACCGGATGGAGCCGCGGAACAGTACGCAGCGGATCTGCGCCCCGGCGTCCTTCAGCGTGAAGTAAGCGTGCCCGGACGACCACACCTTGTAGCCCGAAATCTCGCCCGCCACGCGCACGTCTTCAAACCGCCCTCGCAGCAGTTTGTGGATGGCGCCGGTGAGCGTGGAGACGGTGTACTGATCCATTACTTTCTTCCATCAGAGTCGCACAAACGAACGGCGAGCCGGCCATCACAGCCGGCTCGCCGCCTACAGACCCGATTCGTTCTTTCGGCCTAGAACATATTCCAGAGGAACTGGTTGTAGACCTCGTGATGGTACTGCACCTCGGGTGCCTTGACGAAGGTGCCCAACAGGCGCGGGCAGCGGTCCGCCGAGGCCTGCTTGAGGTCCGCGTAACGGCCCTTCACATCGGCGCCGAACAGTTGGGTGGTCCACTCCGCGTTGCGGAAGTTCGCCATGGCGTCGTAGACGTTGTCGGGCAGAAAGCGCTCCGCCTGCCGCAGGTTCTTTACCTTGGCGATCTCGCCTTCCAGGCCGGTCTTGAAGACAGAGAGCATGACCATGTAGGGATTGGCGTCCGGGCTCACCGAGCGGACTTCGACACGCGCGCTGCGCTCATTGCCGATCGGGATGCGAACCATCGAGCCACGATCGGTCGCCGACGCCTTGATCTGGGTCGGCGCTTCGAAGTGCGGATCCAGCCGGCGATAAGCATTCACGCTGGCGTTCAGAGCCAGGCAGATGTCATTGCCGTGCGTGAGAATACGATCCACGAACTGCCAGGCGAACTTGCTCATTTTCTCTTCGCCCTTGGGATCCCAGAAGATGTTCTTGCCGCCCTTGGTGATGGAGACGTTGGTGTGCATGCCGCTGCCATTGACGCCCACCACGGGTTTCGGCAGGAACGAAGCGGTGAGGCCCATCTTGGTGGCCACCTGGCGGCAGATCAGTTTGTAGATCTGGATCTGATCGGCAGCGGCCACCACGTCGGCGTAGCTGTAGTTGATCTCGAACTGAGACGGCGCCACCTCGGGGTGATCCTTCTCGTTCTCGAAGCCCATCGCGCGCTGCGCTTCGGCGGTGGTGTCAATGAACAGACGCAGCAGATCGCCCGGCAGGGAGTGATAGTAGCCGCCCGTGTTGACGTACTCAAACTTGCCCGTCTCGTGATAGCAGCGCTCGGCGTCGGAGCCCTTGAACAGGAATCCTTCAATCTCATTGGCCGCGTTCAGCGTGTAGCCGTTCTTGGCGAACTGCTCGTTGGCGTAGTTCTTCAGAACGCCGCGCAGATCGCCGGAGTAGGCCGAGCCGTCTTTGTCGATGACCTCGCTGAAAATCAATGCCTTGCCCGCGCCGAAGATGTCGGAAGGCGCCCAGTAGAACGACGCCCAGTCCATCGCCAGCCGCAGATCGCTCTCGCGCTGCGCCGTGAACCCGCGGATCGAGGAGCCGTCAAACGTCAGGTTGTCAAAACTCTTGACCAGGAACTTCTTGTCATAGTCCAGCATGTGCAAGCGGCCTTCCAGGTCGCTGAACATCACGGTGACAGCCTTGATTTGCTTGTTGTCGGCCAGGTACTTTACCCGTTCCTCCTGGATCTGGTGGGCCGGCACGCGATCCTTGCGCTGCTGCTTGGCTTGCAGATTGAGGTCTTCCAGTTCCGCGTAGGAAAGGGTCAGAAAGTCTTGCAGTTGGTTCGGCATCAGTCTCCTCGAGCTAGTAGAGTCTCAAACGGGCGGAAAGCGTAGGCAGCCGCAATGGAGTGGACGGCCTTCCGGCTCTGTACCAATTATCGAATGCTACCCATCCCCGGCGGCAATCGGATTTTTTTATGGGCCTCGTTCACGGAATTGATCGGCGTACCGCGGCGCCGTCATGGACACCCCCCATCCACTCTGCTATCGTGACCCTAGTTCGACGGAGACTTCACAACCATGACCCCTCAGGAAGCAATCCAGTACGGCCTCGACAACGGCGCCCGGCAGATCGACATCCGGTTCACGGACATTCCCGGCCTGGCCCAGCACATCAGCTATCCCATCGGCCAACTCACCGTGGACGCCTTCGAAGAAGGCTTCGGCATTGACGGCTCCAGCATCCGTGGATGGGCGGCCATCAATGAGAGCGACATGCTGCTCATCCCGGACTCCAATACCGCCTACATGGACCCGTTTTTCTCCACCCCGACGCTCTGTATGATCGGCGACATCCTGGACCCCATCACGCGCCAGCGCTACGACCGCGACCCCCGCTGGATCGCCAAAAAGGCCGAGATGTTTTTGCAGAACAGCGGGCTGGCCGACACCGTCTTTTTCGGCGCCGAGGCCGAATTCTTCATTTTCGACAACATCCGCTTCGATCAGAACCAGCACTCCGGCTACTACTTCATCGACGCGGAGGAGGGCCGTTGGAACTCCGGCCGGGCGGAGAACAACCTCGGCTACCGCCCGCGCTACAAGGAGGGCTACTTCCCGCTGCCGCCCACGGATCACTACCAGGACCTGCGCGCGGAGATGGTGGAAGTGATGCTCAAGGTGGGCCTCCAGATTGAATGCCACCACCACGAGGTCGCCAGCGGCGGCCAGTGTGAGATCGATCAGCGGTTCGACACCATGGTGAAGTCGGCCGACAACATGATGCTGTACAAGTACTGCGTCCGCAACGTCGCCAACCGCCACGGCAAGACCGTGACATTCATGCCGAAGCCGCTGTTCGGCGACAACGGCAGCGGCATGCACTGCCATCAGTCCCTGTGGCGGAACGGGCAGCCGCTGTTTGCCGGCGATGGCTACGCCGGGCTGAGCCAGATGGCGCTGTGGTATATCGGCGGGCTACTGAAACACTCGCGCGCGCTGTCGGCCATC
>JBBQLF010000104.1:0-10705 GCA_038327695.1 Bryobacterales bacterium | reverse complement strand
ATCCTCGCCCCCAACTTCTACCTGCCCACGCTGAACCCTGCCGATCCGGTCCACCCCCTGCTCCGCGTCCTCCTCGTCGCCGGAGCCACGCCCCCCGTCATGGCCGGCTACCCCGTCCTGCCCTGGTCCGGCATCTGCGCCCTCGGCATCGCCTTCGGCCAACTGATCCGCCGCAACCAGGACCGCGCCCTGCGCGCCATGCTCCCCATGGGCCTCGCCTATCTCATCGCCTTCCTCGGCATCCGCCTCGGCGGCGGCTTCGGCAATCTGCAGCACGCCACCGCATCCGGCTTGATCCCCTTCCTGACCGTCGTCAAATACCCGCCGAGCCTCGCCTTCGTCCTGCTGACCCTCGGCATCAACTTCAGTCTGCTCTCGCTCTTCCACCGCGCCGGCGCGTGGCTCGACACCGCCCGCCGCATCCTCTCCGTCTACGGCCAGGCGCCCCTCTTCTTCTACCTCGCCCACCTCTACGTCTACGCCGCCCTAGGCCTGCTCTTCTTCCGCACCGAAGGCGCCCCCCGCTGGCTCTTCCTGCTGACTTGGCTGGCCGGCGTGGCGCTGCTGTACCCCGCCTGCCTCCGTTACCGCCGCTTCAAAGAGAGCCGGCCGCCGGAGTCGCTGTGGCGGATGTTTTAGCAGCGCGCACGTCAATCCCGGACCTCAAATCGGGTAATGTAGTTGGGGTAATGGGCTAGGTGGCCATTCACGACGTTCGCGATTGCCAGTTGTTCCGTGGTTACGGTCAACTTCGTCGGGCTCTCCGGACACGGAAGACTCGCACGGCACCCATCCACGTACACGAACAAGTACGACTTGACGAACGAAGACGCGTACCAGAGTTCGAACTCAGTCCGGTAGGCCTTCGGATCCGGGAACTTCGTGGCCCACTCCTCATGAAACCGTTGGTATTCGCCGTTGTCCATTTTGTAATTCTCCCGCAAAGTGATGTTCAGATCGGGCTTAAACGTCCAGATCGCCCGGCTATCGTCCCAAAGCCAGTCGTCCGAACCGGCCATCATGATTCCGTCGATTAGTCCTTGATATGTCACGGCTTCTCCTGAATCCCCATTCAATACTACAACTCGTTCCCGATCACCACCAGCGTCACGGCCACCGGCGCCCTCCCTTCGGATCCCGCGCCGTCTCCAAAGTCGAGTCCCACAGCATCCCAGCCCTCGCCGCATCGCCGGAACTTTCTCCACTCCACCGCGAGCGGCTCTTCACCGAAGGCCGCTCTTTTCAATCGCAGCCCTGCACAATCAGTAGCCCCGGCGCCTCCTCGATCCAGAACCCAAACCCGGTCCTCTCCGGCTCATCATAATCCGGCCCTCCTGGACATTGGCGCGATGCACTCCGCCCGCCAACGTTCTGCCCGGAATATGCAGGATTCTACCATGGAGGTTCCACTTGAGAATCAGGATCGTGGCGATCCGCCAACAGAGTCGATCTGGCGGATGTATTAGCCGCACACTGCACGGATTCGCCCGCTTGGCGTCTATGATTACATGAACGATACAATCAGCCGGCTTCTGGCCCCGCTCGCGCTACCGGCACTCAGCCTCGCCGGCGAACTCCGGCCAGGCGGCCCGGCCCCGCCCTTGACGCTCAGCCACCTCCTACAGGCCCCCGCCGCCGCAGTCGCCACCTGGCAGGCCCTCAAAGGCACCGTCACCGTCCTCGAATTCCGGGCCACCTGGTGCCCCGGCTGTCGAGATCAGATTCCTCACCTCAACCGCCTGGAACAGCAATTCAAAACCCGCCGGGTCCGCTTCCTCTCGCTCACCGACGAAGAGCCCCAGTTGATTCAAAGATTCCTGAAGGACTACCCGATGGCAGGCTGGATCGGGCTGGACACCAACGGGCAGACATTCGAGCAGTACGGGATCATAGGCCGGCCCACCACCGTCATCGTGGACGCCGCCGGAATCGTCCGCGGCATCGGCAACCCCGCGGACCTGACCGCGGAGATCATCGAAAACGTGCTCGCCGGAAAACCGATTGCCTTTTCCAGATCAGGCGCGGCCCAGTCGAAACTCCAAACCGCCCCGGAACCGGTCTTCCAAATCACCCTCAGGCCCGCCGCCCCCGTCAGCCAGTCCGGCTTCTCGCCCGGCGCAGCCAGCGGCAAACCTGGACGAACGTGGGAGCTTTGGGCCATGGCCCTCCCCAGACTCCTCTACGAAGCCTACGACGTCCCGGAAGCCCGCATCCAAACGCCCGCATGGGTGGACCAGGCCCGCTACGACGTCGCCATCGCCGCGCCGGACCTCACCGGCCCCCGCCGCCAGGAACTGCTGAAGCGCGCTCTGACCGATACGTTTCAGCTCCAACTCCACACCGAATCCCGCGAAACGGACGTCTATGTGCTGCAGCGGTTCCCCGCTGCCGAGCCCACCCTGCGCCCGTCCTCGGGCGCCGCCACCCGCTGGGGCGACGCCGGCCACATCACCGTCACGTCGGGATCCCTCGCCGGTCTCGCCCGCATCGTCGAGCAGGCCACGGGCCTCACTACCATCGACGAGACGCGTCTGACCGGACGTTTCGACTACGCGCTCAAATGGGACGCCGCCAACACCCAATCGCTCATCGCAGCCATCCGCAACCAGTTGGGCCTCCAACTGACGCCGGCCCGGCGCCCATTGGAGTACCTGGTGTTGGACTCTGCCGTACAGCCGCGTCCCTGGTAGGCGCCCGGAATCGTCCAGCGGGCCTGCCACCGCCCTGTTAGAATGGGCCCATCATGAGCGTCAACCGTAGGTCCTTCCTGATGACCGCCCCACTGGCCGCCCCGCTGGCCGCCCGCGCCGCCACCTGGCAAGACACCCGGAAAGTCGCCACCGCCGTCATCGGCGTCGGCGGTCGCGGCTCCTACCTGCTGCGCGGTGTCCTCGATCAGCCCAACGCCAAAGTGGCCATGCTCTGCGACATCAAACCGGACCGCCTCGACCGCGCCGCCACCGCCGCCGCCAAGGATAGTCCCACCACCACAACCGACTGGCGCAAGGTCATCGGCAACAAGGACATCGAGGCCGTCTACATCGCCAGCCCCCCCTACCTGCACGCCGAAATGGCCATCGCCGCCATCGAGGCCGGCAAGCACGTCTACTGCGAAAAACCCGTCGGCTTGAACCCCGCCGAAATCCAGCGCCTCGTTGCCGCCGCCAAGGCCTCCACGAAGATCTTCGTCGCCGGCCAGCAACTCCGCTCCATGACCCAACTCCAGGAAGCCGTCGCCAAAATTCACGACGGCATCATCGGCGACATTGTCATGGTCAAGGCCCAGCGCCACGCTACTGCTGACCTGCCGCACGACGGCAGCTCCGGCGACTGGTACTTCGACGTCGCCAAAGGCGGCGGCTACCTCATCGAGCAATCGGTCCACAACCTCGACCTCTGCAACTGGGTCCTCAAAGCCCATCCCGCCAAAGCCACCGGCTTCGGCGCCATCAATTTCTATAAGAACCAGCCCGCCGGCCGCACCATCTTCGACTGTGGCAGCATCGTCTACGACTATCCCGGCAACATCCAGATGTCGTTCACCCAGAACGTCTTCCATCCGCGCGGAATGCCCGCCGGCGGCCAGTACATCCATGTCTTCGGCACCAAGGGCGCGGTCGACTTCATGGGCGCCACCACCATGTACCCCCTCGCCGGTGGCGAACCCGTCGTCCTCGCCGCCAAGCGCGCTGAACGCCCGCACGCCCACATCGAGATGTTCTACGCCGCTATCGTCGAAGGCAAACCCGCGCCCATCGACGCCACGGTCGGCGCCACCGCCGCCCTCACCGCCATCCTCGGCCACGACGCGATGGTCAAACAGCAGGTGGTCAACTGGGCCGGCTTCGGCGTCACCTTCTGACCCCGCCTCTTACTCGCGGACCCGAGCCACATCCGACTTCGTGAAGTCCTGCCCCTTGTACAACAATGGCTCACCCGACCACTGTGCCAGTGCATAGGCAGCGCAGTCTCCGAAGTTCAGCCCCGCCGCGTGCCGGCCCTTCCCAAACCGCCGGAACGCCCGGCGAGCCACACTGAGCTGTTCTGCATCGAAGGCCACGGTCTCAATGGAGGCCCTCAACAAAAACTGGTCCAGGTGCGCCCCCGCGTCGCCCCGCCGCCCGTCCAAAACCATCGCCGCCTCCAGCACCGAAACCGCCGAGATCAAACAGCGCGGCGCCTCGTCGATCAACGCCAGGAACTCATCCGCCTCAACCTCATTCTGAAGTACCGCAACAATCGCCGATGTATCCAACGTCATCGCGTCGGCACTCCAAATTCGTCGTAACCCAGGATCTCATCGTCACTCATCTGCGAGATTACAGGCAGGCTCGCGCATCGCAACGCAATCTCGGTTAATTCATCGAGACGCGACGGCTTCGACCGCGTCCGCCGCAACCGCTCATACCGCTCCGTCAAAGCGATCCGAATCGTCTCAGTGATCGTCTCCCCGGTGTACTCCGCCACCTCGCGGGCGAGCGCCTCGGTTTGGTTGTTCTTGATGCTGATCGGCATGACATTCTACCTATCATGAATCATATCATGAAAGGTAGAATCCGCCCCTACTCGTACTTCAGCTCGCTCCCAAACGCGCTGTGCGGTATCCCAAACACCACCAGCGTCACCACCGCCGCCCCCACCACCCACGCCCCGGCCCTCGGATCCCGCCGCGTCTTCCACCACGCAATCACCCACGCCAGCCACGCCACCGCCGTCTTGTTGTCCGTCAAATCGGCCCCGAACGGCCACCCCGTCCAATAGGCGTCAAACGCATACTTCTGCACCACCGGACCCAGCACCAACCCGCCCACGCTCAACAGAATCACCGTCACCAGAATCAACCACGAATAACTCGGCGCCGGGCTGAAAAACTCCAGCGCCGCCCGCGTCGAAAACAGCATCCCGCCGAACATACAGATCACATGCACAACCAGCACCGCCAGCGGCACCTCGCCCTTAAACCGGATCACCACCGGCGCGCCGCCCAGCGTCACCCGTTCCATCTCCCGCTGCAAAATCACCCGGTACATCAGCTTGCCCGCCGGCGGCTGATGCGGCAGCGCCGCCACCAGTTCACCCCCCTCGCGCGCCATCGTCAGATACGTCCACTCGTCCTTCGTCTTGTACCGTTTCCACGCCACCTGCCCCTGCACGGCCGCATCCGGGATCGCCACCCGCATCTGCGCATCGCCGTCGCCTTGCGTCCGCGGCAGCCGGTACTTCACCTCGCTCCCGCCCAGCGTCACCTGCCCGCGCGAAGGATAGGACGGCCCCGTCATCCGCTGATAAACAGCCGAACCCAGCGTGATCAGAAAAGCAAAAATCCACAGCGAAACAGGACGGCGCATGGGCCGATTATGGCACGTCCCCCTCGCGCCACTCCACCCCTTTCTCCTGGCACCACTCCAGCGCCACCGTCCGCAACTGGGCGTCCCGAAACTGGTGCCATTGATCCACCACACCCAGCTCGTGCGCCATGTCCTTGAACCGCCGGAACGGATGCGGCCGGTCAGTGGCGTCCATCAGCTTGTTGCCCCACGCGCCGGTCCTTCAGCCCCAGCGCAAACTCCCGCATCCAGTCCAACTCGTCAAAGTCCTTCTGGTCCGGCAGCCTCAGGTACTGCACGCCGAACCCAAATTCAATCTGCTCGGACAATTCCTCGTAATCGGGGTGGTACGGGCTCACCGAAATCACCTCCCCGTTCTCCACGTCCAGGTAACTATGCCCTTCCTCCATATGCCAGCCGATCATGTCGGCCACCTCACGCAACAACACGGCTTTGCCCATGCGCCATAAAATATCAAACTACCCGCCCCGGCGAAAGCGCACCCAGGAAAACTTAGGACTCGTCACGCAAAAACCATGCCGGCTCGGCACGCCCGCTTTCATACGCGCGCGCCTCGGCATCGGGTTCTGAGCCGCGCGCGTTAGCAAGCGGTGGAAATGGCTGTTTCCTGCCGGCTCCTAAGCTGACAGGCTCCTAAGCTGACCGTTGACTTCTTCGCCGCAAACCCGTAAGCTTGCCCCTAGCCAATCCCTGGGAGGATCTGTTCCTATGCCCGCACGCCGGAACTTCAGTCTCTTTGTGCTCGCGGCTCTGCTCCTGCCGGCCGCCTGCCAGATCCACTCCCCCGGCCAACTCGAACTCGCCCGCAAACTGCTCGACCGCTACACCGCCAGCTTCGCCGATGCCCTGGCCGTCACTGAAAGCCTGCCCGCCGAAGAGGAGCGCCTGCTCGCTTCCTACCGCAGCAGCTACTCCCTCATCGCCGCTACCGAAGAGCTCGCGCTGCTCAATGCCACCTGGTCGTCTTTTTGCGAAAAGGCCCAGGAGCTGCAAGCGTTAGTCAAGCAGCTCCGCCAGGATCGCGCCACGGAAAAGGAGATGGCCGGCCAGGCGGCCACCCACCTGAAGGCCGTCAAGCAGCCCCTCTCCGCTGCCCTCTCTGCGCTGAACAAAGGCCTCAAAGAAGCCGATGCGGCCCCAACGCTGGACGACCAATTGAAGTTCGTCTCCACCTCCATCAACGGCGCCATCACCAGCATCGGAGAAGTGGACAAGGCAATCGACAAGGCCGCCGCCGCCGCCACCGCCGCCGGGTCCGGCATGGCCCGTCTCACGAACGCCGTCCAGCGCCTCAAGCCCCTCGCCCCCAAACTGAAAACGTACTTCGAATCGGTCGCCACCGGCCCCACCCGCGCCAAAGGCCAGAATGCGCCCCTCGCCATCGAGGCCACGCGCCTCGCCCGCGACATCCTCGCCATCGAGGCCGACATCATCGATCAGGAACTCGCCTACCAGGAGGATATCGCCGCCCTCGCCAACGAGACCCTCCAAGGCCTGCCGCACGACGAGAACCTGACGGGCATGCTGGACGACATCGATACCTACATCACCGTGCCCGGCAATCGAGCCACGCTGTCCGGCACTCTGAGGACACTGGCCCACCAGGGCGACGCCAGTGAAGACGAGATGCGCGTGGTCCTCGGGCTCGCCGGTACCTGGTACTACACTCAGATTCAATCCGCCCGCGCCAAGGACAGCCACGAACTGAAGACCAGGATCCTCGCCTACCGCCAGGCGAAACTCCTCGACCTCGCCTACGACCGCCAGCGCCGTACCCTCATCAGCTACGGCCTCCTCGCCGCCGTCCGCTACGCTGAGGGCGGCTGGAAGTCGCAGGACACCGCCAACCTCATCAGTCTCATTCAGGCCGGGCTGCAAGCCGGCCTCCTCGCCAAAATCTAGCCGGAGACCCTTGTCATGACCACCAGAAACACGCTCCTCATCGCCGCCGCCGCCGTCGCCATCTCCACCCTCGCCCTCGCCAAGTCAGCCACTCCCTTCGAGCGCCTCATCAGCCAGATCATCGCTCAGCTCGAACAGCAGTCCGAAAGCGATCAACGCATCATCGCTCAAACCATCCAACTGCGAGAGAGCCTGCAGAAAGCGGAAATCGAACGCGCCGCCAGGCAGTTTCCCATCACCCGCACCAACGCCCTCGGCCGCGACACTCTGGTGGCCGCCAACGAGATGATCGCCAGCCCCCAGCGCACCAAGCTCATCTTCGATTCGTTCCTCCGCACCTCGCTCGAACACCAGGAGCAACTCCTGCAACAGGCCATCGATGGGCCCGCTGCCACGCGCCTCACCACGTCCCGCCTCTCCGCCCAGACCAAGGCCCGCCAGGCCGTCCTCAAAGACTTGCGCCGCGACGTCGAATCCCTCCGCAAGTTCCCAACCTCCAAGGAGCGGCTCTCCTTCCTCGTCGAAAACGTCCAACTGATCGCCAACGCCGTCAAAGAGCGCGGCGCGGCCGGTGCCCCATAACCCTGACCCCTGACCAGGAGAGATCCCTATGGCCGCAACTCCGAAGTCCATTCAATCCTCGATGGAGGCCGTCATCGCCGGCCTCAAGAAACAACTCGACGACCTCAGCACGGAGATGTTCTCCCGCCTGCCGAACAAGAAGCGCAAGTACACAGAGGCCGAGCGCGACGAACTGAACAACCTTCGCGCCAAACTGTCGCAGGAGATCTTCCATCGGGAGGTGATGGCCGCCTTTGACGCCGCCACCGTCACCGTCGTCCGTCAACCCACAGTGGCCGAAAGCGATGCGCTCAAGGCAACCCTCGTCGAACTCGGCAAACCCCTCACCGCCAAGGCCAACGCGTTTGCCGTCGTTGACTTCGTCGAAGACCTGATGAGCACCACCGCCAAGCGATTCAATGAACTCGTCTCCACTCTCAGTTCCAAAAAATAACGGGCTCCGCGCACGAGTATAATCACTCTGACCCCATGACGCGACGTACGCTCCTCCTCGCCGCCCTGGCGCCCGCCAGCAACCCGCCCATCACCCGCATCGATGTCTTTCCCCTGGCCTATCCCGTCACCGGCTACTTCAAGTTCTTCGCCAAGCCCGAGCGGCCCGCCATCTTCGTCAAGGTCACCTGCGAGGACGGCACCGCCGGCTGGGGCCAGTCCGTCCCTGTCCAGACTTGGTCCTACGAGACTCTGGAATCGGCCACCCACACGCTCCGCCACTACCTCGCCCCGGTCCTCATCGGCAAGGACCCCACGGACCTCCCCGCCGCTCACGCCGCCATGAACAAGGCCATCGCGCCTTCGTTCTCCACCGGCATGCCCATCGCTAAAGCCGGCCTCGACCTCGCCCTCCACGACATCGCCGGCAAGCTCGCCGGCCAGTCCCTCCCCGCCCTCTGGAACCGCAAGCCCAACGCCCGCGTCACCCTCAGTTGGACCGTCAACGTCAAGACCATCGCCGAGGCCGAAGCGCTCATGGAAGACGGCCGCAAGCTGGGCTACCGCCACTTCAATATCAAAGTCGCGCCAGATCCAAAGTTCGATCTCGAACTCGCCAAAACCGTCCGCCGCTTCGCCCCCGAGTGTTTCCTTTGGGCCGACGCCAATGGCGGCTATGATCTGGAAACCGCCCTGGCCGTCCTGCCCAAGCTCGCCGGCGCCGGCGTCAACGTGATGGAGCAGCCCGTCCCGCCCAATCACCTCAGCGGTCTCATCGCCCTCAAAAAGCAAGGCGCGCTGCCCATCCTTCTCGACGAAGGCCTGGTCAACGTCCGCGATCTCGAGGAGTTCCACAAGCTAGGCTGCCTCGACGGCGCCGCCATGAAGCCCGCCCGCACCGCCGGCCTCTTCGACGCCCGCCGCCAGGTCGAATACTTGGAGCGCAACAAGCTCCTCTTTCTCGGCTCCGGCCTCACCGATCCCGACGTCGCTCTCGCCGCCGCCCTCGTCCTCTACGGCGCCTACGGCCTCAAATTCCCCGCCGCCCTCAACGGTCTCCAGTTCCTGGCCGGATCGTTCCTGAAAACCCCTTTCACTCTCCAGGACGGCGCGCTCACTGTCCCCACCGGAACCGGCCTCGGCGTTGAGGTTGACGAAGCCAAAATCAGAAAGGCATCCAATGCTTAACCTATTCCTCGCACTGGCGGTCTTCACCTGGACAGACCACCACGACGGCCGCGTCGAACTCCTCGAAAACGGCAAGTCCGTCCTCACCTACAACTACGGCCCGCAGCTCAAGAACAACGCCCCGCAAGACCGCCGCGCCTGCTGCTACATCTACCCCGCGCTCACCCCATCCGGCGTCTCCCCGCTCGACGACTTCGCCAAGGACCACTATCACCACCACGGCCTCTTCTGGTCCTGGCCCGTCGTCCGCACCTCGCAGGGCACCTACGACCTCTGGATGTACAAAGGCATCCAACACCGCGGTGACAAGTTCACCACCCGCAACGCCACCCTCACTGCGGAAAACTCCTGGGTGGCCGGCGACAGGAAGCTCGTGAAGGAGACGGTCCGCCTCACGGCCTATCCCGCAAAAGGCAAGACCCGCGAGTTCGACGTCGAGTTGACCCTGGAAGCCCTCTCCCTGCCCGTCACCATCGAAGGCTCCCCCGACAAGGGCAAGAGCTACGGAGGCTTCTCCGCCCGTTTCGCCCCCCGCACCGAAACCACCATCCAGTCCGATACCGGCCCGGTCACCAAAGACGAAGACCTCGTCCCGCACAAGTGGGCGGAGATGACGGCCCTCTATGCAGGCAAGCCCGCCACCCTCCGCATCACGCCCGAATCCGCCACCCAGTGGTGTCTCCGCAACTACGGATTCGTCGGCTCCTCCTGGCCCGGCCGCGACGCCGCCGTCCAGTCCTTCACCCTCGAACCCGGCAAGCCCCTCAAGCTCAAATACCGCGTTTCGCTCTCAGACTGAAACCCTGGGGGATGGAGATCGGCCGCCCTCGCATGGGGGATAATATCGGCTAGCGATGGCCACATTTCACACGCCCCCCGCGCGCCTCGCCGATCTGGAGATCAACCAGTTTCGAGCTTTTGATCATTTGAAAGTTGAGCGCCTCGGCCACGTAAACTTGATTGTCGGTAAGCACAATGCAGGCAAGTCCACACTGCTCGAAGCGCTACGGTTGTACGCCACCTCCGCGCCGCTTCCGGTCCTGATGGACCTCGTGCGCTCTCGTGACGAGCACCAGGTCAACGTCGAGGATACTCACGAGCCCGGTGATCGTTCTTTCACGCCGGAACTTCTCACGCTCTTCCATGGCCGCCCCCCAATTAACTCAGTGAAGCACGCAATCACGATTGGGCCCGCGTCTGGGGAGAAGCTGACGATGCGCGTGGAATGGTTTGACGAGAGATCCGGCCCCGGC
>JBBQLF010000103.1:0-10758 GCA_038327695.1 Bryobacterales bacterium | reverse complement strand
CGTATAACAGTGCTGCGGGCTGAACGCCCGGCCTTGCCTGGCCGGCCGCAACGCAACAACAAACAGAACCCGCACCCGGGAAGGAGACCCGCCCATGTCCGATTCCATCAGCCGGCGCGCTTTCGCCCAACTCAGCGCCACGCCGGCGCTGGCCAGCGCGCAGCCGGCCGCGCCTCGACCCAACATCCTGCTGATTCTCTCCGACGATCACACGGCCGAGTTCACCGGGTGCTACGGCAACCCGGTGGTCCGCACACCCAACCTCGACCGGTTTGCCAGCCAGGGCATGCGTTTCCAGCGCGCCTTCTGCGCAGCGCCGCAGTGCGTGCCATCCAGGACGGCTTTCCTCACGGGGCGCAGCCCGGTGGCGGCGCGCATGGGGCGCTTCACCTCGCCCCTTCCACCCGATGTGGTGACGTTGCCCGAGCTGCTCCGCGCGCAGGCCGGCTACTTCACCGGCATCTGCCGCCGCCAGTTCCACCTGGACGGAGCCCCGGGGCCAAACAGCCGGGCCGTCTACGAAAAGCACGGCTTGCAGACGTTCCAGAATCGCGTGGACTTCCTGGACCGCCAGTCGCCGCGGGACAAGACCGCTCAGCGCGTCAACGAGTTCTTCGACAAGCGGCCGGCCAACAAGCCCTACTTCCTTTGGGTCAATTTCGACGATCCCCATCATCCCTGGGACCAGCAATCCGGCGGTGTCGATGCCAGCCAGATTCCCGTTCCCAAATGGCTGCCCGATCTGCCCGGTGTGCGCGAGGACCTGCGCCGCTACTATGACGAAATTGGCCGCATGGACGGGGAGTTCCAACTTGTCCTCGATACCGTACAAAAGCGCGCCGGTCTGGACAACACACTGGTGATCTTTGCGGGCGACAACGGCATTCCGTTTCCGCACGGCAAGGGCTCGCTGTATGATCCCGGGCTGAATGTGCCGTTCCTGGCGCACTGGTCCGGCCATATCAAGCCGGGTTCGGTGTCGAACGACCTGGTTTCCGGCGAGGATCTCACTCCCACGCTGCTGGAGGCGGCCGGCTGCCGGGCCCCCAAAGAGATGTCGGGGGTCAGCTTTGTGCGCCGCCTGCTGGGCCAACCCTTCGCGGCCCGGCAGCACGTCTTTGCGCAGCGTCTTACACACGGCAGCCGGCCGTTTTCAGACGCGGCCACTACCCATACCTTTGACCTCTCACGGATGGTGAGAACCGGGCGGCATAAGTTGATCTACAACTGCACGCCGCAGATGCCGTACTCGCCCACGGACAGCTATCTGGAACAGAGCTGGGTGCAAATGTCGGAAGAGAACGCCTGGGGGCGGTTGGCGCCCAGGTTCTCGAAGGCGTACTTTTCGCGTTCGCGGCCAGTCTTCGAGCTGTACGATCTGGAGACCGATCCGGTTGAGTTCGACAACCTTTACGGCCGGGCGGAGAACGCCAAGCTGGAGCTTGAACTGAAGCTCGCCCTGCAGGAGAAGATGATTCTCGACTACGACTATCTGCCGCTTCCGCTCACGCCTTAGATGGCATGAGATTGCCTGCGGCTGCTCAGACCTTGGCCGGGACGATATAGGGCGCGCGATAGGGCCGCGTCAACATGGCGGTCGCTTCGGGATCGTTCTTGACCGTCCAGGTCTTCTCATCCCAGTTGAGGGTGCGGCCGACGCGGTAGGAGATGTTGGCCAGGTGCATGAGCACGCAAGACATGGCCCCTTCTTCGATCTCGGCGTTCAGTTCTTCGCGCTTGCGGCTCCGAACGGCGGAGATGAAGTTCTCGAAGTGGCGGTCGCGGTCCGTTCTGGCCGGTCCCGGCTTCTGATCGCGCCCCATGAAGCTGTAGTACTTGTTGTAGTTGTCGATGACGAGATAGCCGTCCGAGCCGTAGAAGGTGTTGCCGATGGTGTTGCCGGCCTTTTCGCCGCCGATGCCGGCTTCGTGGTTGCTGTACCAGTGGCGGACGTCAAACGACATCATCTTCGGCTTTCCGCCGACGATAAATTCCAGGTTGGCGTTGATGGTGTTGGGCGTTTCCTGATCATCGTCAAACATGTACTTGCCGCCCATGGCCGTCACTTTGGTGGGATGGGTGACGCCGAGGCCCCAGCGGGAGATGTCGACTTCGTGGATGCCCTGGTTGCCGAGGTCGCCGTTGCCGGTATCCCAGAACCAGTGCCAGTTGTAGTGGAAGCGGTTCTTGGTGAACGGGCGGACGGGCGCCGGCCCGCACCACATATCGTAGTCAACGCCCGCCGGGACGGCTTCGACCGGGGTCTTGCCAATGGTATTGCGGGCCTTGAAGCACAAGGCCCGGGTCATGTAGATCTCACCAAATTCGCCGGCGCGGAGCTTCTGCACGGCCTCCTGGAGGGCGGGCGAGGAGCGGCTCTGGCTGCCCATCTGGACGATGCGGTTGTACTTGCGCGCGGCCGCCACGATCTGCCGGGATTCGAAGACGTTGTGGGAGCACGGCTTTTCGACGTAGACGTCTTTGCCGGCCTGGCACGCCCAGATGGTTTGCAGAGTATGCCAGTGGTTCGGCGTGGCTATGGAAACCGCGTCGATATTCTTGTCCTCAAGCAGCTTTCGGATATCGCGGAAGATCGGCACCGGCTTCTTCTCCCTGCGCTGCAGCGCGCCGATGAAGCGCTCCGAGTGAGAGTCGTCCACATCCACGAGAGCGGCCAATTCGACATTGGGCATGGACGTCCAGGCGCCCATGTGGCTGTTACCCCGGCCACCGCAACCCACGACTGCGACTCGCACGGTGTCATTGGGACTTTGTGCCGACCGGACCGTCTGGATGGCCGTGGCCGCCACGGAACTCATGAAGAAAACGCGTCTGTTCATCTCTCTCCTTCGCGCGGCGCAACGAACCGCTGCTGCCCGGCATTATACAGCCGCGGCCGTACCGAAGGGAATCAAAGGACGTTATTGGGTGGTTTCGGCGGCGAGGCGCCGGTACTCGAGCTTCCTCAGCCCCGCCAAGGTTCTGTAGGCTGAAAAACCCAGTGGTGTGGAGAGGTCCGCTTCGCCGAACGGCAGTCCGGGTTGCCGTCCGGCGAGGGCGATATCAATGACGGGCTCGTTGTCGATCCAGCCTTGGATGCGGTGTTGGGTGACCTTGAGGCGGAAGGCGTACCAGCGGCCCTGGACGAACTCCCGTAGGGTGGACGAATCGTTTTCCGATGCGTCGTTGCCGTCCAGGTTGGACAGGCCGACCACGCTGCCGTCCCATCCGCCGTTGATCCAGGAGCAGTAGGCATCCCCGGCGGGGAACGTGATGCCGGCGAAGAAGTCCTTGCCGTCCAGGCGCGCCGCCTCGAAGCGGATCTCGTAGCCCGAGCGTGGGAACTCGCCGGTCCAGGTGAGGCCGGTGGTGCGTCCTTTGCCGATGAGGATTACGCCGTCGCTGACTCGCACATCGCCCCGGCCGGCAAACGGCGTCTGCTTCCATTGGCCGAGCGATTTGCCATCGAACAGCGCCATCCACGGGGTGGGCGCATTTGGGGGCTGACCGCCGAACAGGACCGGCGCGGCGCAGGCCAGAGCGAACGACAGGGCGCCGGATTGTGGAGTCGACATGGCTCCATTATGCGGCCTCAGACCCACTCTCGCGAGCCCGGTCCCTGCCAGGGTCCGGCTAAGCCGAGAGAATCGGACAAAGCCGCTACCCGGACTATTTTATCCTTGACATTCCTGTCCTTGAGTGGCATATCTGAACGAGGCGGCCTGGCGCTTGGGGTCTCGCGCGTCGCGGCCGCGACATCGTAAGGGAGATACGCCCATGTTGCAACACCAGTCCGGGCTGCGGTTTGGCCTTGCCTGTGCCTTTTTTCTCGGTACGCTCTCTGCCCAGTCCTTCACTGCGGCAGTTCGCGGAACGGTCACTGACGCGAGCGGAGGGGCCGTACCCACCGCGCGTGTGATCCTCACCGAAACCGAGCGGAACGTGCCGCACCCCGTTGTCACCGACGAGGCCGGCCGCTTTCAGGTTTCCGCGCTGCCGCCCGGCCCTTACATACTGAGTGTCGAAGCGAAGGGTTTTCGCAAGTACGTCCAGACTGCCATTACCCTGGGCTTTCAGCAGCAGGCTACCATAGTCGTCCAGCTTCAGGTTGGCGACGTCGCAACGGCCGTCGAGGTCACCGGCAGCGCGGCCCTCCTCAACACCACCATCTCCAACCTCGGCCAGGTGATTGAGAACAAGTACATTCTCTCGCTCCCCAACATCAACAGGAATGCCATGGGGCTCACCTACATGACCCCTGGCGTTGTTGGCTCCGGCGGGCGCGCCAACTCCGACAACAACACCAACTTCGTGGCCAACGGCTCGCGGAACTCCACCTCCGACGTCCTGCTGGACGGAGTCACCGTCGTGACGGTAGAGCAGAACTCCGGCATCACGGACCTTAAGTTCAGTCCGTCGGTCGACGCCGTGCAGGAGTTCAAGATGCAGACCAGTTTCTTCAGCGCGGAATACGGGCAGACCGGGGGCGCGGTGGTGAACATGGTGACCAAGTCCGGCACCAACGATTTTCACGGCACCGGGTACTACTTCCTGCGCCACTCGGACCTGAATTCGAACAATTGGTTTTCCAACCGCTCCGGCCGTGCGCGGCCCTACTATCGCCGCGATCAGCTTGGCGGCGTGGTGGGCGGCCCCGTCATCAAGAACAAGACGTTCTTCTTCGCCTCGTACGAGTACACCAAAGCAAAGAGCCCTACCTCGCAAACCCAAACCTGGCCGACGCTGCTGCAGCGCGATGGTGATTTCTCCAAGACCTTCAACTCCTCCGGCCAGTTGATGTCCATCTACAACCCCTACGCTACGTTCACCAACGCCGCAGGCAGTATTGAGCGCAGGCCCTTCGCCGGCAATATCGTCCCGAAGGCAATGATGGACCCGATCGCGCTGAAGGCGCTCGCCTACTTCCCGAAGCCGAACCAGGCCGGGGCGCCGAACACAGAGACAAACAACTGGTTTGAACAGGGCGTCAACCTAAGCAGCGCACAGCAGACCAATCTCAAGGGCGACCATAACTTCAACGAAAAGAGCCGCATCACCGGCCGCTACAGTTACAATCGAGGCATCGGCACGCCGGTCAACCTCTTCGGCGACGGCAATCCCGCCTACACATTCAATGACGGCCCGAACACGGGCACCACTCACGCCATGGTGGTTGAGTTCAGCCGCGCCCAGAGTTCCACGTTCCTGTGGTCTGCACGTTACGGACTCACCTACTCCACGTACGGCCGGAATCCGATGGTGCCTAACTTCGACCTCACCACGCTCGGTTTCCCCAAGTACATGAAGGACAATTCCACGCTGCTGGTCTTCCCCACCATCGCGCCGGAAGGTTATCAGGACATAGGCACGGAAGGCTGGGTGGTGATGGATCGTCAGGAAGGCGTACACCACTACTCCAGTTCGGCCAGCAAGTTCATCGGCGGCCACAGCATGAAGTTCGGCGGCGAATACCGCAAGAACTTCCTGGACTATGCACAACCGGGTTATCCCTCTGGACAGTATTCCTTCGGCCGGGGCATTACGTGCAAAGACCGCTTCTCGTGCCCCGGCAATGAGGGCAATGGCTTTGCCACCATGCTGACCGGTTGGTGGACTGGCAACCAGTACCATATTGACCCCAAGTCCTACACCAGGTCCGCTTACTGGGGCTTCTTCTTTCAGGACGACTGGAAGATCTCCCGCAAGCTCACCATCAACCTTGGGCTTCGCTATGACTTCGACGTGCCCCGCTGGGAGACCACAGATCGGCAGAGCTACTGGGATCTGGGTACGCAATCCCCCATCAAGGCCGCTGGCTACGATACGCGTGGCGTCTTCAAATTCAACGACGCCAACAACCGCTCGCCGTTCAACAAGGACATGAACAACTGGCAACCGCGCATCGGTCTCGCCTACGCCTTGGACAAGAAGACTTCCATCCGCACGGGCTACGGTCTCTTTTACCAATTGAGCCGCGCCACTGTCTTCGGCCACACCGGCGCCGGCTTCAACGTTAATTCCACGTCGAACTCCTCGTTGGACTCCAACGCCACGCTCTACGCCAGACTGAGCAACCCATATCCAGACGGAATGCTGCTCCCCCCGGGCAGTTCGCTGGGCGACAAGACCTTCATCGGTCTCGGCGCGGGCACCATCCTGGGCTCCAACAGCCGCAACCCCGAATACCACTCCTGGAACCTTTCGGTGCAGCGTGACGTTGGCTGGCAGTCAGTCCTCGAAGTGAACTACACCGGCAGCCGCGGCACCCACCTGTTCCTGCCGGTCACCACGCTCTCGCCCCTCCACCCCAACTACTGGTCCATGGGCCGCAACGCCCTGACCGCGGCAGTGGCCAATCCCTTCTACGGCCAGATCACGGACCCGAAGGCGACCAATCTCAAGAACCCGACCATTCAGCTTTACCGGCTGCTGCGCCCCATGCCGCAGTTCGACGGCACCAACGCCGGCACAGCCGAACCGCCGCGCGCCGACTCCAACTACCATGCCCTGCAGGTGAAATGGGAAAAGCGCTACTCCAGGGGCCTCACCATGCTGGTTCACTACACATGGTCCAAGATGATCGACGACGCCTCCTACGGCTCCGGCAACTACGGCTGGCTGGGCGGCAACTCGTCTTTGCAGAACATCTGGAACCTCCGCGGCGAGCGCGGGCTCTCGTCCCACGACATCTCCCACCGCGCCGTTATTACCGGCGCTTATGAGATCCCGGTCGGCAAGGGCCGCCATTGGGGCTCCAACATGAACCGTGCGATGAATCTAATCGCCGGGGGCTGGAATCTTAGTGGCCTCGCTACCTTCTCCGCAGGCATGCCTCTGCAAGTGACGCAGTCCGGGGGCAACATCTGGGACGGCACGCAACGTCCGAACCTGGTCGGCGATCCCTCCACGACAGGAACCGTCCAAAGCCGTCTGAACAACTGGTTCAACCCGGCGGCCTTCACCAAGCCTGCAATCGACGTGCCTGGTTCAGCGCCACGCAACCTCAGCTTCCGCGGCCCGGGCATGAACATGTTTGACGCCGCGCTGTTGAAGAACTTCCGCGTCACGGAACGCCAGTACTTCGAGTTCCGTCTCGAAGCACGGAACGCGTTCAACCACCCCGTGTTCAGTGACCCTTCCGGCAGCTTTGGTTCCACCAGTTTCGGCCAGATCACGGGCACCAAGGTGGGCAGCCGCGACGTACAGTTAGGCTTCAAGTACTACTTCTGAGGCCGCTTCAGTCCGCAAGCCGAGCGCCCCTGGAACCACTTCAGGGGCGCGTTTGAACTTCCCGGAGTATCCATGCCCCATCCCCTGCTCCGCCTGATCCTGTCCGTATCGCTCGGCGCATCCGTCGAAAACCTCTGCGCCGCACCCCCGCAAATCCTGGCCGTCCGCCAGAGCTTGCCGCCGGAGATCTACCAGCAGATGCGCTTGCAGTTGCTGCCGGAAACAGCCGCTGACCGGGCCATGCAGATCAAGCGCCTGGAAAAACTTGAGCTGCGCATCGACCTCAAGGCCACCTTCCAGAACCCCTATGATCCGGACGAAGTGGACCTCTGGGCCGAGTTCACGGCGCCCTCGGGCCAGCAGTGGAGGATCTGGGGCTTCTACAATCCGTCATCCTGGGCGGCGCTCTGGATGGTTCGGTTCACGCCTGACGAAACCGGGGTTTGGCAGTGCGTCGTCAAAGTCCGCGACCGCGAAGGCACGGCCGAAAGCAAGCCCCGCCAGGTCACTGTCGTCGAGAGCGCCCACCACGGCTTCATTGGCATCGCCAAGAACAAACGCTATCTCCAGCATGCCGACGGAACGCCGTTCTACGGTGTTGGCATGTGGTACAACGACGGCTACGAGCAGTTCGGCCGGGGCCTGATCGACGAGAATGGCCTGGACCAGCTCAAACGGAACGGCGCCAACTTCATCAGCTTCTTTCACTCGCCGCTGGAGACCATGGGCACCGGCCTGGGCCGGTACGACGAGAACCGCTCGGGCCGCCTCGACCAGGTCTTCGAATGGTGTGAGCAACGGGGCATCCATATCAGTTGGAACATCTGGTTCCACTCCTACATCTCAGAGGCCGTTTGGGGCGGCGCCAACGCCCGGTATCGCAATAACCCCTACCGGCAGATCACCTCGGCGGAAGGTTTCTTCACGAGCGAGGAGGCGTGGAAGTACGAGACCCGGCTGCACCGCTACATGATCGCGCGCTGGGGTTACAGCCGTGCCCTCTTCCTGTGGTTCGTCATCGACGAGATCAACGGCACCGAAGGGTGGCTGAAGGGCGGCAGCGAGGGCGCCGAGCAGTGGTCGCGAAAGGTCCACGACTGGCTGAAGGCCAACGACCCCTGGCACCGCCCGACGACGGGCACGCGCAGCGGCGGCATCAAGGAATGGTGGCCCGCCGGCTACCAGATCTTCGATATCGCGGCCCGCGAGATCTATGAGCTCCAGGGGCACCCGATGCCGCCCGCCGGCAAACAGAATCCAATCAGTGAAAACCCGCTCCGGTTCAGCTACCTGAACTACGCCGAGCAGACGCAGAACCTGTGGAGGGGATTTGAAAAACCCGTCATCATCGGCGAGTGCGGCTGGGACCACACCTATCACGAGCCCGCCATGCCGGGCTACCTGGAGATGTACCACAATGCCCTCTGGGCGGGCCTGGCCAACGGGCTTAGCATGACACCCTTCTGGTGGGCCTATAGCCCGTACGTCAACGGCGCCGTGATTAGCCCCACTATGCTGTACTTCTCCCTGTTCGTGCGGGACATCGATTTCACCGCATCTAACTTTCAGCCTGTCCCGCTGAAGGTGAGCGACGGCGACGGCTGGGCCATGCGGAGCGACCGGATGACCTTCGGCTGGGCCGCCAACGCAGTCAGCGGCTTGGCCGGCGAGACCATCGAGGTACCGGGGCTGACCGACGGCGACTACGACGTTCACTTCTTCCGCACATGGCGGGGCCTGTATCTGGATCCCGTCGCCGCCTCTTCTTCCGGCGGTGTTCTCGCCGTAAAGGTTCCAGTTCTGAAACCTGCCGCCACCCGCGTCCAGAACATCGGTAATGACGTGGCGTTCAAGATCGTCCGGAAGGGCGCGCCGGCGCCCGGACAGTGATACAGTAAAGCCGCCATGAGACACCATATCTCCGCCGTAATGTTGCTAGGCGCCGCGTGCGTATTGCCAGTTGGCGCCGCTGACCTGGACGAGGCCATTCAGAACAACCGCACCGGCACGCTGGTCATTCAGGCCAAGGCGGGCGCGAGGGTGGAGGTGGCACAACTCAGCCACGAGTTCTGGTTCGGGGCCACGGTCGCTACCGGGCTATTCACAGGCCGCATGAGCGCGGAGGATATGGCGAAGTACAAGGAAGTGTTCGTCAGCCACTTCAATGCGGGCGTGATTGAATCGGCGTTCAAATGGCACGACATGGAGCGCGAACGGGGCGTGGTGAACTACGCCACCGTGGACGCGATGCTGCGGTGGGCCGGCGAGGCGGGCATTCCCCTGCGAGGGCACTGCATCTACTGGGGCATCCCAAATCGTGTGCAGCCCTGGCTGAAGGAGCTCAGCGACGACGAGTTGCGGCGGGAACTCCAGCAACGGGGCCGGACCATCGGAATCCGCTACCGGGACCGGTTTGCGGAGTACGACCTCAACAACGAGATGATCCACGCCAACTACTATGAGCAGCGTCTGGGTGAGGGCATCACGCGGCAGATGGCGCAATGGGTCCAAGACGGGGACCCGAACGCCAAGCTCTTTGTGAACGACTACGACATCACCACGGGCAACCGGCTGGATGACTACGTGAAGCACATCCGGAAACTGCTGGACATGGGTGTGCCGGTGGCGGGCATCGGCGTGCAAGGCCATTTGCATGGGGATTCGTTCGATCCGGCGGCGCTGCAGAACTCGCTCGATGTGCTCTCGCAATTCAAGCTGCCGATCCGCATTACGGAGTTCAATTTCCCAGGGCAGAAATCGAAGTATTACCGGGACGAATCTGCCCGGAAGACGCAATTGACGCCCGGGGAGGAACTGGCGAAGGCGGCGGCTCTCACGGAGTTCTACCGGATCTGCTTCGCACACCCGGCGGTGACAGGCATCATGATGTGGGGTTTTTGGGAGGGCGCGAACTGGATTCCGCAATCGTCGTTGTACAAGAGGGACTGGACACCGACGCCGGCGGCGCACGCCTACCAGAATCTGGTCCTGAAACAATGGTGGACGAGGTGGTCCGGAAGCGCGGACGCACAGGGACGGGTTGAGGTGCGAGCGTTTTTCGGCCGGCATCGGGTGACGGTGGATGGCAGGGAGACGATTGTCGAACTGAAGCGCTCCGAGGGCACAAAATCCGTGAGCCCGCGGTAGCTGGGGCCGGGCGCGAGGCGAGCGCATCCAAGCGGGAACCAGGGTGTGGCGCGGAATCCGGGCCGAGGCCGCAGCAGCCACTCATGCCGGCAAGCAACGCAACCCGCGAGCGCTCGCGGAACTTTGCCTGCGCCTGCCTGTTCAATCACTGATGGCATTCCATACCCATCACCCGGACCTTCAGACCTCCTGATCTCGCCCCGCGTTTGCGCGGAGCTGAGGAACTCAAGACGATCCATGTTGACGGCCCAATTCAACAACGGGCGCCAGATAGTACTGATCCTGTTGTAGGCCTTCCTGACCCCATCTTGCCACCAGGAAGATCAGCAGATCTCCCGCCGTCTGAGGCGATAAGGCGCAGAGAAGGTATCACTTAGGCCA
>JBBQLF010000102.1:0-10774 GCA_038327695.1 Bryobacterales bacterium | reverse complement strand
GACTTCGAAAACCACGTGGCGGCTATCCCACAGGTGGCGCCGCGCTTCGGCGTGGGCCTGGGCAACGTAGTCTTTGACGGCCCGCAAGAGGACGAAGACTTCGGGCTGGAACAGGTCACGGGCAAGCAAGCCGGCCGGTACAAATTCCGCACCGCTCCCTTGCGCAACGCTGCTGTCTCACCGGCGTTCTTCCGCAATGGATCGTTCACAAGACTCCAGGACACAGTGCGTTTTCACCTGAACACACTGCAATCGGCACGGCACTACAACGCCAATACGGCTGGTCTGGACGCCGGCCTGACCCACCGATTCGGCCCCATCAGGCCGGTTCTGGCGCGCCTCGAGCCGGGCCTGCGCTACCCGCCGCAACTGGTCGAAGGGGAGTTTCAGGATCTCGTCAAGTTCGTCGGCGACAGCCTCCTGGATCCGCGAGCCGCCAGGAAGCACCTGTGCGCCTTGATTCCGGACTCCGTTCCAAGCGGAATCCCGGTGCTGAAGTTCCCGGGATGTCCTGACCGGAAGAACTAGACCGGGGCCGGCCGGGTACGAGTGCCTTGCGGCGCCGCGCCGCCAGATTCTCGTACCCCGTTGCCCCCAATGGGGTAAGATGGCATTTCGCCATGGCCCTCCATCTCATTGACTACGTCGTTCTCGCGCTCTACTTTGGCTTCGTCCTGGGAATCGGCTGGTTCCTGCGCAAACAGGTCAAATCCAGCGCGGACTTTCTTACCAGCGGCCACTCGCTGCCGCTCTGGATCACCTCTCTAGCCTTCCTCGCAGCCAACATGGGCGCGCTGGAAATGATCGGCATGTGCGGCTCCGGCGCCAAATATGGCATGATGACCTCCCATTTCTACTGGGTCGGCGCCATTCCCGCCATGCTGTTTGTCGGCGTCTTCATGATGCCGTTTTACTTCGGCAGCAAGGCCCGCTCCGTGCCCGAGTATCTGAAGCTCCGCTTTGATGAGAAGACGCGTGGCTTCAATGCCATCACCTTCGCCATCATGACCATCTTCAGTTCCGGCATCTCGATGTACGCCCTCGGGATCCTGCTGCAGGTGATCTTTGGCTGGAGCTTCACCTTCTCCGTGCTGGTCTCGGCCGGCATCGTGTTGGCCTATACCTACCTGGGCGGGCTTTCGAGCGCCATCTACAACGAGGTCCTGCAGTTCTTCCTCATCGTCGTCGGCTTCGCCCCGCTGGCCATCCTCTCCGTCTACAAGGCCGGCGGCTGGGAGGGCATTGCCACGCGCCTGCCCCCGGTGATGACGCAGTCCTGGCAGCACCTGGGCAAGGCGAGCGACAACCCGATGGGCGTGGAGGCCTTCGGGCTCTTCATGGGTCTGGGCTTCGTGCTCAGCTTCGGCTACTGGTGCACGAACTACCTGGTGGTCCAACGCGCCATGGCCGCGCGCAACATGACCGACGCCCGCAACACGCCCATCGTCGGCGCATTCCCCAAGATGTTCGTGCCCTTCATCGTCATCGTGCCCGGCATCGCCGCCGCGGCCCTGGCCACCATGGGCGCCGGCTACGCGCTGCCCCTCAAGAACGGCTCGCCGGACTACGATCGCGTCCTCTTCTCACTCATGGAGCAGTTCTACCCCAGCGGAATGCTGGGCGTCGGCCTGACCGCGCTGGTGGCCTCGTTCATGTCCGGCATGGCCGGCAACGTCACGGCCTTTAATACGGTGTGGACCTACGATATCTACCAGTCCTACATCCGCAAGGATGCGCCGGATGCCCACTACCTCTGGATGGGCCGCATGGCAACCATCTTCGGAGTCAGCCTGTCCATCGGCGCCGCCTACCTGGCGCAGTCCTTCAACAACATGATGGACTTCCTCCAGTTGATCTTCGGATTCGTCAACGCGCCGCTGTTCGCCACCTTCCTGCTTGGCATGTTCTGGAAACGCGCCACCGCCAACGGCGCCTTCACCGGACTGGTGAGCGGCACCTTCGCCGCCGCTGTCACCTACGGCGTCACCATCGCGGAAGGCAAAGGCGGCTTTCTCGGCGTGCAGCATACCTTCCCGTCGTCGATGGCCCAGAACTTCTGGGTCGCCATCATGGCTTGGTCCGTCTGCTTCGCCGTCACCATCGCGGTAAGCATGATGGGCCAGCCCCGTCCGGAATCCGAACTGGTTGGCCTGGTCTACGGTTGCACCCCGCATCAGGTGGAAGAGGCACAATGGTACCGTCGGCCCGCCACCCTTGCGATTCTCGCCGGCGTCGTCTGCATCGCTCTGAATTTCGTCTTCTTTTAAGGAACACGCGCCATGCTTGATCTCAGAAAACCCGCAGGCTACTTCTTCGGCCTGCTCGGCCTGTTAATCGCAGGCACCGGCCTGATGGCCGACTTCAAGGCGCCTATGCTGGCAGGCAACCTCAACCTCCAGTTCGGCCTCTTTTCCATCGCATTCGGAGGCGTCTTCCTTTGGCTCTCCCGCCGCTCGTAAAACACTACCACGCGCCTGGACGCGTCAACCTGATCGGCGAACACACCGACTATAACGCCGGATTCGTCATGCCCATCGCCATCGCCATGGGCTGCGACGTCTTCGCCACGCCCATCGGCGAGCCTGAGTTGCGGCTGGAATCCAAGCAGTTCGCCGGCGATCTCTCTTTCCCGCTGGCGAACATTGCGACGATGAGCAAGAGCGGGACCTGGGCCGACTACGTCTTAGGCGTGGCGCGGGAAATCCTGGCCCTCGGCATCGCGCTCAAGCCGATGCACCTGCGCATCGACGCCACGGTGCCCACCGGCTCCGGCCTCAGCTCCAGCGCCGCCCTGGAGGTCTCCTCCGCCCTGGCGCTGCTGGACGGCCATGAGCTTTCTCCCCTCGATCTGGCGCGCCTCTGCCAGCGCGCCGAACGCAATTTCGTCGGCATGCCCTGCGGCATCATGGACCAGTACGCGTCCGTGCACGGCAAGGCGCATCAGGCCATCATGCTGGACTGCCGCTCCATCACGCATCAGTACGTGCCCATCCCAGACGGCGCCGAAATCGTAGTCACCAACACCATGGTGAAGCATGAACTGGGCTCGTCGGCCTACCGTCAGCGCGTGGCCGAATGCCAGGAGGCGCTCTCGCACTTTCCCGGCAAAGCGGCGCTGCGCGACGTCACGTTTGCGGACCTGGAGCGCACGGCGCCCGAAATTGCCGAAATCCCGCTCGCGCGGGCCCGGCACGTCATTCTGGAAGACATGCGGGTGGAGCAGTTCCTGGCCGCGGCATTGCGGGGGGATCTCACGGCGATGGGCAATCTCATGGTGCAGTCGCACCGCTCGCTCCAGAACGACTACGAAGTGTCTTGCGCCGAACTGGATTCGCTCGTCAATATCGCTCTCACACTCGACGGCGTCTACGGCTCGCGCATGACCGGCGGCGGCTTTGGCGGCTGCACGGTTTCTCTCGTGGCGCCGGAGGCGGTTCCGCAGTTTGAGGCGCAAGTCTCGGCGCAGTACCAGGCCAAATGGAACCTCAGACCAGCGATCTACCGCTGTACGCCATCGGATGGCGCGCAAAAAGTGGCATAATTAGCGCTTTTTGAGCGACTTTTCGATCAATTTTAGCGTTTTTTCGCGCTCTTCAGCGGCCCATGCGCTCTCCAGAGCGGCGTCGGTCCAGCCCGCCACCCGTCCGGCCAGCAGATAAGCCGGCAGGGCGTGAGGCAGGTGCTGCCAGCGCGCCATCTCCAGGACGGATGCCATGGCGCGGTCGCGAATGTTGCCGATCGCATTGGCGTCCCGCTTCTCCGTAAACAGCAGGAGAATCCGCGAAGCCTCCAGGCGGTCGCTCAGTTCGACGGAGTTCAGCATTTCCACGAACCAGGTGGGCTGCACCCGCAGGTCCTCTTTGGGATGCGCGATGGCGTAGACGGCCAGAGCCTTGGTGGCCCGCGTGGCGTTGGCGCGCACGGAGGCGTCCGGATCCTGCAGCGCCAGCAGCAGCTCTTTCAGCACGGCCGCCTTGTCCGGCCCGTAACCGAGGACATAGGCCGCGATGGAGCGCTGTTCCGATTCCAGAGCGTTGGCCAGAACAGTGCGGATGGAATTGAAGTGGAGCTGTGCCAGCCCGGCCAGGCGCTCCTGCGCGACGCGGCACGGCAGATTCTGCATCAGCGAATGGCCGGCGGTGAGATCCTCCTTCAGGTCGCCTTCAGCGGAAGCGCGGCTGAGGGCGGCGGAGAAATCGGCATAGGCAGTCAGGATCTCCTTCGGCAACTCCATCTCTTCCTGCGGATAGGGGCGATAGGTGGACACATTGGCGCCGCGCTCCAGAAGGCCTACGTAGAGAACCGCATCGCCCTGCTCGCAGCAGAAGGCCTCCAGCCGCGCCTGCACAATGCCGTCCACGGCCTCCAACTGCTCCTCGACATCGCCCTTGGACTTGGGCAGCGGATCGCCCGGCCGCGCGCCCAGCGCCTTCTGGATCTTGTCGCGGGAGACCTTCCCGGCGCCGTAGACCTCCAGCACGCCGATCTTCGGTTGCGCGAACAGGGGGAAGACGAGCGCCAGAGTGCACAGAAGTCGCATTACTCCTAGGATGACGCAATTGCGGAGCGTGGCAGGTGGTATCCGGGCGATTCCCAATCATTCGGTTCCGCCAGAGGGTTTCGGCCGGGCTCGTCTCATGGCAATCACGAAGCCTGATGGGGTTGGTGGCGTTCGTGCTGCTGATCGCGTGTGCCAACGTGGCGCATCTGCTGCTCTCCCGCGCAGCAGAGCGGAGTCATGAGCTCGCGGTGCGGGCGGCGCTGGGGGCCAGCCGGGCGCGGTTGGTTCAGCAAATGGTGACGGAAGCGACCGTTCTGACGGCGACCGCGGCAGTGGCCGGGATGGCGGTGGCGCACTGGGCATCGCAAATCGCCGCCAGCGCGCAGCCGGCGCAGCTTTCCGCAAGGCAATATGCGGTCCTGGATTGGAGGGTGATCGCGTTCGCCGCTGGGTTGGCGATGCTGACAGGCATCGTGTTTGGCGTTCTGCCGGCGTCTCTGATTGGCCGAATGCACCCGGGGCAGTTCGCGGTCCGGGCTCACGCCGGACCGGCTGGCTTGGGCGCGAGCCGGATGCGCGGAATTCTGATCGCCATGCAGTCCGCACTGACGGTAGTGCTCGTCGCCGGGTCGGTTAGTATGGGGCGGAGTTTCCTCGCACTTCTGGAGACGGATCTGGGGTTCCACACCGATAGTGTGGTGACCCTCAATGTCTCGCTTGCCGGCACGCGCTACGAATCGGAGAACCGGCAACGCCAGTACTACGGAGCGGCTCTGGAGTATTTGCGAGCCGCGCCCGGTGTGCTATCCGCGGCGGCGGTTTCCAACCTCCCGCTGATCTCGACGATGTTCATGGGGGGCAGGTACAGGTTGGATTCGAGCGAGCAGGCGCAACTGGCCGTGCTCATCAGCGCCAGCCCGGACTACTTCCGCACGATGGGGACCGGATTGATTGAGGGCCGCGAGTTCACCACGCGTGACCGGAATGGCGCGGACCGCGTCGTCATACTCAGCGAAGACTTCGCCCGGAACTTCGGAAGGGGGCCGTTCGTGGGGAGGAAGCTCGATCTCGCCTGGAGGGGTGCGCCGCAGCCAGCCACCGTCGTTGGGGTAGTCAGATCACAGCGGCAAGCGGGCCCTTCCGAAACGGGCCCAGCCCAGGTGTTTCGCCCCATCGAGCAGTCGCCCCCCGGATCTCTCACCTTTGTGGCCAAAGTACGCGGGGATCCTGAATCGTACCTTGCGGTTTGCCGGGATGCCGTCCAGCGGACCGGCTCGAATGTCCCGGTCTATGATGTGAAGAGCCTCGACCGGCGCTTGGCGGACGCGCTCACCCGCCCTCGGTTCTACACCACGGCGATCTTGTTTTTCGCCGGGTTCGCACTACTCCTGGCCGTAATCGGAACATACGGCGTGGCGACCCACTCTGTGGCGCGGCGGACTCATGAAATCGGTGTCCGCATCGCACTGGGTGGGTCGCCGCGGAGTCTCCGTGGCCTGGTCTTCCGCCAGAACATGGGGCCCGTAGGGGCCGGCATGCTCACCGGTCTGTGGGGCTCATCCGGACTGGACTACGTCCTGCGGCACCTCATCGCTGGCGCCAAACCCACCGGGCTTTGGATTTGCGTGAGCGCAGCATTGGTGCTCGCCATCACCGCCGCTGCCGCTGTCTGGATGGCGACTGACCGGATTGTCCGCCTCGATCCGGCGGCCTCTCTCAGAGTCGAGTGATCGCCTCGGGCCGCTTGCAAGATCCGCTTACGCCGGACAGCCCGGCGATGATTGCAGTTCCCAGAGAACTGGGCGGTGAGGGCGTGGGCGGCCTCGACGGCGGTCCGGGGGCCAGCACCCGCGAGACCTCCTTCGCGGATGGCGGTTTCGGATGCCTCTAAGACAGCAAGCGGAGTCACGGGGTACAACAAGAGGACCGGGCCGCCGCCCTCGCAGCAGAATGCCTCCAGCCTCGCCTGCACGAGGCCCTCCACGGCCTCCAACTGCTCCTCGACATCGCCCTTGGATTTGGGCAGCGGATCGCCCGGCCGCGCACCCAGCGCCTTCTGGATCCTCTCGCGCGAGACCTTCCCGGCGCCGTAGATCTCCACCACGCCGATCTTCGGTTGCGCGAACAGTTGCGCGAACAGAGGGAGCGCGAGCGCCAACACACACAGTAGTCCCATCACTCCTGCATGCTTCCCGACCCCAACTGGACAGACCCGGATCCGAAGGAGGTTTACAACCGCAACTACCGAAGCCAGAACAGTGGCGCCTATCCGAAACGCCAGGACATGATCCGCATCGACGCCAACATCAGCCCAACCTTGCAGCCCTACTACCGCTTCATCAAAGACAAGGATGAGCAGAACTCGCCCTCGGGCTTGTGGGTGAACGGCAACCTGAACTACCACCTGACGCCGGCCGTCTTCGGCCAACCGGGCAAAGGCCACAACTTCCACGTCACCAAAATGGTTTCGCCCACGCTCATCAACGAGAGCATCGTTGGCATCAGCCGCAACAACCTCTACTCTTTCCCGCTGGAGCCAGCCAAGCTGTCGCGCTCCAAAATTGGCAACCCCGCCGAGTAGTACAAAGACACCAGCACCGGCGTCACCTACCTCGATGCCCTTGACTACATCCCGAACCTGACGTTTGGCGGCAATCCAAACCCCGCCGTCGCCGCATTCGGCAACATACCGTATGAGAACTACAACAACATCTGGAGCGTGGTGAACAACACCAGCAAGGTCTGGGGCTCTGCATACGCTCAAGGCCGGTTTCTACATTGAGCGCACGCAGAAGTACCAGGTGGGCGGCGGCAACAATCGAGGCGCGTTCGACTTCAACCGCAACGCCAATAATCCGCTCGACGCCAACCACGGCTACGCCAACGCGCTGCTGGGCAACTTCAACAGTTACTCGGAGGCCACGGCCCGCGTGAACGGCGGCTGGTGGTTCTGGAACTTCGAGTGGTATGTCCAGGACAACTGGCGCGTCTCCCAGCAACTGACGCTGGATATCGGCCTGCGGTTCTACCACCTGCCTCCGCAGACGGACCGCAACAGCACCATTGCCAGCTTTGACCCTGATGCCTGCAACCGTTCCAAAGCGCCGGCCCTCTACTATCCCGCGCTCAACCCGGCCGGCAAGCGTGTCGCCATGAATCCGCTCAACGGGGAACTGGCTCCCGCGCCGCTGATCGGTCTGTTTGTGCCCAACTCCGGCAACAACACCAACGGCGCCTTTGCCGGTGGCAAGGACGGCTATCCGGCAGGATTGTATACCACGCCGTTCCTCTCCTACGGCCCCCGTCTCGGCTTCGCCTATGACGTCTTTGGCACCGGCAAGACCGCCCTTCGCGGTGGTATGGGCATGTTCCAGAACCGCCTGCAGGGCAACCCGGCCATGAACACCAACGGCAACCCGCCGGTGGCCTACAGCCCCACCCTGTCATTCGGCCAGCTCGACACGTACGCCAATAATCCTGGCGCCATCGGCCCATCCGGCATCAACTCGCTGTTCACCGCGCAGCGGGCATCCATGACCATGAATTATAGCTTTGGCATTCAGCTGCAGATCCACAGTTGGGCGGTGGATGCTTCCTATGCCGGCGGCATCTCGCGGCACCTGATGGCCCAGAGGAACATCAACCCCATCCCGATGTACGCGCGCTTCGTGGATCGCTACCCGCAGAACGCGGACCCCACCAACAAGTCAACGCCGCTGGCCGGCAACTTCCTGCGGCCCTACTACGGCTGGGGTGACATCAACTATCGCAACAACGGCTACTCGTCCAACTACAACTCGCTCCAGGTGGGTGTGAACAAGTGCTACTCCCAGGGCTTGCAGTTGGGGTTGTCCTATACGTTCTCCAAGACCATGAGTGTGGCCGATGGCGACACCTCGGGCGTCAGCCCCTATTTCAGCCCGCGCGCCCGCAACTACGGGCCGGCCGGTTTCGCCCGCCCGCACGTGTTCGTCCTGAACTACATCTACGGCACGCCGAAGGTCAGCAAAGCCGTCGGCTTCAAGCCAGCCGGTTGGGTGCTCGACAACTGGCAGTTGAGCGGCATGACCACCATCCAATCCGGCGCGCCGTTCACGCCAGCCTTCGGCCTGGTCCGTTCCGAGGAGTGGACCGGCTCGGCCGAAGGCGCCCGCGTCAACGTGATCGGCGATCCCGTCCCATCCAAGGACGAGCGCACCTTGAACCGCTGGTTCAACGCCGCCGCTTTCGGCATGCCCGCCAAGGGCACATTCGGCAACGCCGGCGTGAACTTGATTCGCCAGCCGGGCATCCACAACTGGGATCTCTCCATCACCAGGAAGTTCCCGCTGGGCAATGAATCCCGCTGGCTGCAGTTCCGCAGCGGGCTGTTCAATGCCTGGAACCACACGCAGTTTTCCAGTGCCGGCACGGGCACATTGTTTGATAACGCGACGGGCGCCCAGACCAGCCCCAACTTCGGGGTTCTGAACGGCACCAGGAGCCCGCGTCAGATTCAGCTTTCGCTCAAGCTCTACTTCTGACGCCGGGTCACAGTACTTCGCAGATAAAGAGTTTCAAATAGAGGGTTTCCGGCACCGTCAGCAGGATCGGGTGGTCCTGCGCCTGCGTCCGGCGCTCCAGCACGCGCAGCGTCCGGCCGGCATCCAGGGCGGCCTGCGCCACCACTTCCATCAGGTCCGCTTCGCCCACGTGATGGGAACACGAGCATGTCACCAGGATGCCGCGCCGCGAAAGCAGCTTCAACGCCTTGTAGTTGAGCTCCTTGTAGCCCCGCCGGGCCGCGTCCAGGTTCGCTTTCGACTTGGCGAAGGCCGGCGGGTCCAGCACCACCGTCTCAAACGCCCGCCGGGCCTGCGCCAGGCCGCTGAGATAGTCGAATGCGTTGGCCTCCCGGAAGGTCACGTTGCCCAGTCCGTTGGCGGCGCTGTTGGCTTCCGCGGTCTTGAGAGCCTCCGGGCTGGAGTCCACGCCTTCCACCGATTCGCACTGCGCCGCCATGTGCAGCGCGAAGCCGCCGGACGAAGTGAAGCAATCCAGCGCGCGGCCGTGCGCCCAGCGGGCCGCCGCCAGATAGTTCTCACGCTGATCCAGGTACACGCCCGTCTTCTGGCCGTGCCGCAGATCGGCCTCCAGTTGCAGCCCGTTCATGCGAACCTGGACGCGCTCCGGAATCTCGCCGGCCAGTACTTCCGGCTCCTGGCTGAGGTCTTCCAGCTTGCGCACGAAGATGTCGTTGCGGGCCAGGATCCCTTTGGGTTGAAGAAGCTCCTGAAGACAGTCCACCAAGGTGGCGCTGGCGGCGTCCATGCCCTGATCCAGAAGCTGCAGCACCAGGTAGTCGCCATAGCGATCCACCATCAAACCGGGCAGCAGATCGCCTTCGGCGTGGACCAGCCGGTAGGAGTCCGTGTCCCGCACGGCGCGTTGGCGGAATTCCAGCGCCGTCCGCAGACGCGCCAGATAGAACGCCCGGTCCAGCGGCTCGTCCTTGCGGGTCAGAAGCCGCAGCGTGATCTGCGATGCCTCGCTGTAGTGCGCCACACCCAGGCAGTGGCCCCGTTGATTGACCACGCGCACCGCCTCGCCAGGCTTGGCCTTGCCGCGGTCAGCAACGTCGCTCGAGTAGATCCACGGATGTCCGGATTCTACGCGGATCTCGGCTTTGCGGTTGACCTTGACTGAAGTCACGTGATGCTGAGCCTCTCCAGATGCGCGATGCGCTCGGCCGTGGGTGGATGGGTGGAAAACAGCCGCGAGAGCCGCGCGCCCGAAAACGGCTTGATGATGTACATGTGCGACATGGCCGGCGACGTGTCCATCGGGATGCGTTGCGAGCCAGCCTCCAGCTTGCGCAGGGCCGCGATCATGTTGGAGGGCGAGCCGGTGTACTGGGCCGCCGCCGCGTCTGCGCCAAACTCGCGCGTCCGCGAAATGGCCATCTGCACCAGGCCGGCGGCCAGCGGCGCCAGGATCATCGTGAGGATCATCACGATGGGATTGGGCGCATCGTCGTCGTCCCGCCGCCCGCCGCCGAAGAACATGGCGATGTGCGCCATGTACGTGATGGCTGCGGCGATCGTGGCCGCGACGGAGCTGATCAGGATGTCGCGGTTCTTGACGTGGCCCAGCTCATGGCCGATGACGGCTTCCAGCTCCGTATCGTTCATCAGCCGCAGCAGGCCTACCGTCACGGCCACCGAGGAGTGGCTCGGATTGCGGCCCGTCGCGAAAGCGTTGGGGGCCTCTTCCGGAATGACCCAGAGCCGCGGC